>NZ_JBEXSZ010000007.1:0-39356 GCF_040613865.1 Streptomyces sp. NPDC006197
TCATAACCCAGAGGTCGCAGGTTCAAATCCTGTCCCCGCTACTCAGTAGCAACGAAGGCCCGGATCCAGTCACTGGATCCGGGCCTTCGTCGTGTGCGCGGATGTCGGCTTGACCTTGACGTTACGTCAAGATCTAGCGTTCTCGGCATGGAGTGGTCGATCCAGGAGATCGCCAGGAAGGCCGGCACCACCAGCCGCACCCTCCGGCACTACGGAGAGCGCGGACTGCTGGAGCCGAGCCGGATCGGCGCGAACGGTTACCGGTACTACGACCAGGCGGCGCTCGTGCGGCTGCAGCGGATCCTGCTGCTGCGCGAGCTGGGGCTCTCGCTGCCCGCCATCGCCGAGGTCCTCGCGGGGCAGCGGGACGCCTCCGCCGCCCTGCGCACCCATCTCGCCCTCCTGGAACAGGAGCGCGAGCGCATCGGACGCCAGATCGCGTCGGTGCGGACCACTCTGCGGAAGACCGAGAGGGGAGAGGAACTCATGGCCGACGAGGTGTTCGACGGTTTCGACCACACGCGGTACGAGGAGGAGGTCACCGAGCGCTGGGGTCGCCACGCGTACGAGGAGGGCGACCGCTGGTGGCGCTCGCTCACGGACGCGCAGAAGAAGGCGTTCATGGACGAGCAGGCCGGCATCGCCCGCGACTTCGGGAAGGCGGCGCGAGACGGCCTGGCCGCCGACAGCGACGAGGTGCAGGCGATTGCGCGGCGCCAGGTCGCGTGGCTGTCGACGACCGTGACGCCGAGCAAGGAGTACCTGATCGGCCTCGGGCAGATGTACGTCGACGACCCGCGGTTCACCGCGAACTACGACAAGCACGGCGAGGGCACCGCGGTCCTCGTCCGGGACGCGATGAAGGTCTACGCGGAGCGGAACCTCTGAGGGACCCGTCCGAAGTGAACGGTGGCCGAGACCGCGCCCGCCTTCGCGCAGTCGCTGCCGACGCTGATCGCCGCCTCGCTCGCGACGGGCGCGGGGCCGCTGCTGTGTGCGGTGGGTCTGGGGTGCGCGGCGGCGATGGCGCTCCTCGCCCGGGGCGGGCGGATCGCGGCCGGCTGACCCCGTACGCCACTCGGCCCCGTGGGAGTCGCCGCCCCCGGCGGCGGCGGCCACCCTGGGAGGGCGCGGTGCGGACCGCGGCCGGGTCGGACCGGGCAGGAGAGCACAGGTGGGGAACCCCCTAGGAGCGGCGGGCGGAGGGCGGCGGGGCGGCGAGGGCCGCCCCGAGTACGGCGGTGCCCGGCGGTTCATCCGCGCGCTGCCCTCGCTGGTCATCGTGGGCGGTGTCGTCTTCGACCTGGCGACCCCGCCCGCGTACACGGCGTCGCCGCTCTTCTCCGCCGCCCCGCTGATCGCCGCGCCCTTCTTCTCGACGCTGACCACCCTCCTCACCGGGATCGCCGCCGTCCTCGCCTCCGTGGGGCTGCACCTCTACAACGGCACGGCCGACGAGGTCCCGGCCCTCACCGAGACCCTGACCGTCCTCACCGTCTCCGCGCTCGCCCTCCTCATCAACCGGGTCGTGCGCCGCAGCGGCGAGCGGCTCGCCTCGGCGCGGGTCATCGCCGAGACCGCGCAGAAGGCGGTGCTGCCGACGCCCGCCGAGCGGATCGGCGGACTGCAGTGCGCGGCGCGGTACGAGGCGGCGCAGGCCGACGCGTTCATCGGCGGCGACCTGTTCGCCGTCCAGGACACCCCGCACGGGGTGCGGCTCGTGGTCGGGGACGTCCGGGGCAAGGGGATGGACGCGGTCGAGGCCGTCGCCGTCGTCATCGGGGCCTTCCGGGAGGCGGCCGAGCAGGAGCGGACCCTGGAGGGTGTGGCGCAGCGCCTGGAGCGGGCCCTGGCCCGGGAGGGCACCCGCCGGCACGGGCTTGACGCCTTCGAGGGGTTCACCACGGCCGTCCTGGCCGAGATCCCGCGCACCGACGGGAGCGGGACCTTCGGCGGTTTCGTACGGGTCGTCAACAGGGGGCACCCGCCGCCGCTGATGCTGCACGCGGACGGGCGCCTCGAGACGCTGGAGCCGGGCGAGGCGGCGCTGCCGCTCGGCATGGGCGACCTGGCGGCGTGGCCGGACCGGGCGGAGGCGCGGCCGTTCCCGCCGGGCGCGACGCTGCTCTTCTACACGGACGGCCTCTCGGAGGCGCGGAACGCGCAGGGCGTCTTCTACGATCCGGCGGCGCGTCTCGCCGGCCGGATCTTCCCGGGGCCCGAGGAGCTGCTCGACGCGCTCGTGGACGACGTACGGCTCCACACGGGCGGCGGGTCGACGGACGACATGGCGCTGCTCGCGGTGAGCCGCCCGGCGACGGGGCAGCCCGAGCGGCGCCGGACGATGCCGGTGGTGCCGCCGGGCGGGTCCGGTCACCGGCCGTAGTCGCAGGGTGTCACTGCGATAACAATTGACATAACGTCAGATCGTGAGGGTTTCGCCCTTGCCGCTTCACACCTCTCTGAAGGGGGGTCAACTCGGGCGATACACCATCAATTCAATGAATGATCAAGGGGGACGGCTTGGAATCGGGACCCCCTGTCTATTAACGTTCGATAACGCAGCGCGGTCGTCCCAGCCGTCGCAAGAGGCGGCACCGTGCGCACGCGCCGAATCCTGAAAAGGAACCGGGGAACCACCACTTGGGGTGAATCGGGCCCCTTCGCACCCGTGTGAACCACGCACGCGCGCGGTCGAGCCCGTAGGAGACCTTCCTGCTCCGAACCCGTCAGCTAACCCGGTAGGCGAGAAGGAAGGAAAGGAGCGCGCCCCCGTGGCGTCCAACACTCCCGCACCCGAAGCCCCCTTCGATGCCTTCGGCAGCGGTGCGGGCCCCGCCGCCCCCGACACCGAGTGGAACCCCACCGAGAGTTCCCTCCGCGCCGAGAGCCGCTCCGGCGGTCGGCACCGGGTCGTCAAGCAGCGCTCCAACTTCGCCCGCTCCTCCACCGTCCTCGGCGTCGGCGTCATCGCGGCCGTCGGCGCGGGCGGCCTCGCCACCGCGCAGGAGAAGCCCCCGGTCGCCATATCGCTGCCGGACCTCCCCGACCTGGACCTGCCGGACGCCCACGACCTCCCCGGCGTCGGCGACCTCCTCCCCGAGGAGGACAACGCGCCCGTCACCGCGGCCCGCACCAACCCGAACCCGCTCACCGCCGCCACCTACACCACCGCGGCCGACCAGGCGACCGGACAGGCCGAGCAGACCGCCGCCCCCGCCGCGGGCGAGGCCCTGCGCGCCCGCATCCTCCAGCAGGCCGAGCAGCAGCAGGCCTCCGCCGACGCCGCCGAGAAGGCCGCCGCGGAGAAGGCCGCGGCCGAGAAGGCCGCCGCGGAGGCCGTGGCCAAGGAAGCCGCCGCGGAGAAGGCGGCCGCCGAGGCGAAGGCGAAGGCCGAGGCGGAAGCCAAGGCCAAGGCGGAGGCGGAAGCCGCCGCGAAGGCCGAGGCCGAGCGCCTCGCCCAGCTCGCCGCCAGCTACTCGCTGCCGGTCTCCTCGTACACCCTCACCGCCACCTACATGCAGTCCGGCTCGATGTGGTCCTCCGGCTACCACACCGGCCTCGACTTCGCCGCGCCCACGGGCACCCCGCTCAAGGCGGTCCACGGCGCGACCGTCAAGTCGGCGGGCTGGTCCGGCTCCTACGGCTACCGGATCGTCCTGGAGCTGGAGGACGGCACCGAGGTCTGGTACTGCCACCTCTCGTCCATGCTGGTCAGCGCCGGCCAGACCGTCTCCACCGGCGAGACCGTCGGCCGCGTCGGCGCCACCGGCAACGTCACCGGCGCCCACCTCCACATGGAGGTCCACACGGCCGGCGGCGACGGCATCGACCCGGCGTCCTGGCTCCGCTCCAAGGGCCTGAGCCTCTGACCTCCGGGGCTCGCACGGAATAGGCCCGGCGGCGGGAGCGGTTGATCCACGCATGACCTCCCTCCGCCGACTGGGCACCTCCGACACCACGATGGCGTTCAGGGTCTGCCAGGTGGAGGTGCGGCGGAACGGGGAGGCGCCCTCGACGGCCGCGTACAGGGTGGCGCCGAGCGCCCAGACGTC
Source organism: Streptomyces sp. NPDC006197 (assembly GCF_040613865.1). Taxonomy (NCBI): domain Bacteria; kingdom Bacillati; phylum Actinomycetota; class Actinomycetes; order Kitasatosporales; family Streptomycetaceae; genus Streptomyces; species Streptomyces sp. NPDC006197. The sequence continues at coordinate 4,056 of NZ_JBEXSZ010000007.1, forward strand.
CGAGGCGGGCCCCGGCTGCTGCCCCTGGGCGCGCTCGGGCGCCAGGTAGTCGAGCGAGCCGACGATCTCTCCGCTGCGGGTCAGATGGGTGGCGGAGCCGTCGCCGGGGTCGTCCATCGTGGCGATGCCGAAGTCGGTGAGGACGACCCGGCCCCCGCGGTCGAGGAGCACGTTGCCGGGCTTCACGTCGCGGTGGAGCACGCCCACGTCGTGGGCGGCGGCCAGCGCCTCCAGGACGGCGGCGCCGATCTGCGCGGCCTCCCTGGGGTCGAGGGTGCCGCGTTCGCCGAGGACGCCGTCGAGGGAGGGGCCGTCGACGAGTTCCATGACGATGACGGGGCGGCCCTCGTGCTCGGTCACGTCGTGGACGGCGATGACTCCGGGGTGCCGGACCCGGGCGGCCGCTCGCGCCTCGCGCTGCATCCGCAGCCGCAGGTCCTCCAGTTCGGGGCCCGACGCGTCGTTGTAGGTGCGCAGTTCCTTGACGGCCACCTCACGGCCGAGGACCTCGTCGACCGCGCGCCAGACGACGCCCATGCCGCCGCGCCCGAGTTGCCGCACCGTTCTGTAGCGGCCCGCGAGCCGCTCGTACTCCCCCGATGACACCGATGCCCCGTTCCCTGTGGCTGCGTTGGACGCGTACAGGGTACGGGGCGGCGGTGGACTCCCTGTGGGGGACCGGCTACTGGGCGGTCGCCGTCAGGTCGCCTCGGCGCGGGGCGGCGAAGCGCTCGAGGTCGGCGCGGGTCATGCCGGTGAGGGCGTCGACCTCGGCGGTGTCGAGGGCGCCGCACTGGAGGCCGCGCAGCAGGTAGGAGGAGAGGGCCTTGGCGGTGGCGGGCTCGTCCATGACGTCGCCGCCGGCGTGGTTGGCGTAGGCGGAGAGGCGCTTGGCGGCGGTCTCGAAGCCCTCGCGGTAGAAGGCGAAGACGGCGGCGTAGCGGGTGGGGATGTGGCCGGGGTGCATGTCCCAGCCCTGGTAGTAGGCGCGGGAGAGGGCGCGGCGGGTGAGGCCGTAGTGCAGGCGCCAGGCCTCGTGGACGTGCTCGGTGGAGCCGACGGGGAGGACGTTGGTGGAGCCGTCGGAGACGCGGACGCCGGTGCCGGCGGCGGCGACCTGCATGATCGCCTTGGCGTGGTCGGCGGCCGGGTGGTCGCTGGCCTGGTAGGCGGCGGAGACGCCGAGGCAGGCGCTGTAGTCGAAGGTGCCGTAGTGCAGTCCGGTGGCGCGGCCCTCGGCGGCGCCGATCATGCGGGCGACGGCGGCGGTGCCGTCGCTGGCGAGGATGGACTGGCTGGTCTCGATCTGGATCTCGAAGCCGAGGCGGCCCGCGTCGAGGCCGTGGGCCTTCTCGAAGGACTCCAGGAGGCGGACGAAGGCGGAGACCTGCTCGGGGTAGGTGACCTTGGGGAGGGTGAGGACGAGGCCGTCGGGGAGGCCGCCGTTCTCCAGGAGGCCGGTGAGGAAGACGTCGGTGGTGCGGATGCCCCGGTCGCGTACGGCGGCCTCCATGCACTTCATCCGGATGCCCATGTACGGGGCGGCGGTGCCGTTCTCGTACGCCTCCGAGATCAGGCGGGCGGCGCGGGCCGCGTCCTGGTCCTCGTCCTGGCCCGCGTAGCCGTCCTCGAAGTCGACGCGGAGGTCCTCGATGGGCTCGCGCTCCAGCTTGGCGCGCACGCGGCCGTAGACGTCCTCGGCGAGGTCGTCGGAGAGGCCGAGGACGGCGGCGAAGGAGGCGGCGTCGGGGGCGTGCTCGTCGAGGGCGGCGAGGGCCTGGTCGCCCCAGGAGCGGATGGTGTCGGCGTCGAAGGCGTTGCCCGGGACGTAGACGGTGTGGACGGGCTGGCGGGTGCCCGGGTCCCCCGGGTAGCGGCGGTCGAGCTCGGCGTCCACCGCTGCGAGGGAGGCGCTGATGCCCTCGCTGACCGCGCCCGCGAGGCTCGTCGACACCTTCTCCTGCTGACCCATCCTGCATCCTCCTGTTTTCCGCTTCACGGAATCAACAATCCGTATAGCGAAGTTAGTAGGCGGCCGGGACCTGCGTCAATGGTTGTCCGAAACGGCCGGGGGCCGCACGGCGACAGATCGCCGTGCGGCCCCCGGGACCGACAGAACCGCAGGTCATCAGCCCTTGCGGGACTTGACCTCTTCGGTGAGCTGCGGGACGACGTCGAAGAGGTCGCCGACGACGCCGTAGTCGACGAGGTCGAAGATCGGAGCCTCGGCGTCCTTGTTGATGGCGACGATGGTCTTCGAGGTCTGCATGCCCGCGCGGTGCTGGATCGCGCCGGAGATGCCGGAGGCGATGTACAGCTGCGGGGAGACCGACTTGCCGGTCTGGCCGACCTGGTTGGAGTGCGGGTACCAGCCGGCGTCGACGGCGGCGCGCGAGGCGCCGACGGCGGCACCGAGGGAGTCGGCGAGGGCCTCGATGATCGCGAAGTTCTCGGCGCCGTTGACGCCGCGGCCGCCGGAGACCACGATCGCGGCCTCGGTCAGCTCGGGGCGGCCGGTCGACTCGCGCGGGGTGCGGGAGGTGACCTTGGTGCCGGTGGCCTTCTCCGAGAAGGAGACGGTCAGCGCCTCGACGGCGCCGGCGGCCGGGGCGGCCTCCACGGGGGCCGAGTTCGGCTTGACCGTGATGACCGGAGTGCCCTTGGAGACGCGGGACTTGGTGGTGAAGGAGGCGGCGAACGCGGACTGCGTCGCGACCGGGCCCTCGTCACCGGCCTCCAGGTCCACGGCGTCGGTGATGATGCCGGAGCCGATGCGCACCGCGAGGCGGGCGGCGATCTCCTTGCCCTCGGCGGAGGACGGGACGAGCACGGCGGCCGGGGAGACGGCGTCGTAGGCGGCCTGCAGGGCCTCGACCTTGGGGACGACGAGGTAGTCGGCGAACTCGGCGGCCTCGGCCGTCAGGACGCGGGTGGCGCCGTGCTCGCCGAGGACGGCGGCGGTGTCGGCGGCGCCGTTGCCCAGCGCGACGGCGACCGGCTCGCCGAGGCGGCGGGCGAGGGTCAGCAGCTCCAGGGTGGGCTTGCGGACGGCTCCGTCGACGTGGTCGACGTAGACGAGAATCTCAGCCATGGGACTTCAATCTCCTGCGAACGAAAAGGGGGCGGACTTCAGCGGCTCGCGCGAGCCCAGCGGCTAGATGAACTTCTGGCTCGCGAGGAACTCGGCCAGCTGCTTGCCGCCCTCGCCCTCGTCCTTGACGATCGTGCCGGCGGTGCGGGCCGGACGCTCGGCGGCGGAGTCGACCGCGGTCCACGCGCCCTCCAGGCCGACCTCCTCGGCCTCGATCTCGAGGTCGGAGAGGTCCAGGGACTCCACCGGCTTCTTCTTGGCGGCCATGATGCCCTTGAAGGACGGGTAGCGGGCCTCGCCCGACTGGTCCGTCACGGAGACGACGGCCGGAAGCGAGGCCTGGAGCTGCTCGGAGGCGGTGTCGCCGTCGCGGCGGCCGGTGACGACGCCGTCCTCGATCTTGACCTCGGAGAGCAGGGTGACCTGCGGGACGCCCAGGCGCTCGGCGAGGATGGCCGGGAGGACACCCATGGTGCCGTCGGTGGAGGCCATGCCGGCGATGACGACGTCGTAGCCGATCTTCTCGATCGCCTTGGCCAGCACCAGCGAGGTGCCCATGACGTCGGTGCCGTGCAGGTCGTCGTCCTCGACGTGGACGGCCTTGTCGGCGCCCATGGACAGCGCCTTGCGCAGCGCGTCCTTGGCGTCCTCGGGACCGACGGTGAGGACGGTGACCTCGGCGTCGTCGGCCTCCTCGGAGATCTGGAGCGCCTGCTCGACCGCGTACTCGTCGAGCTCCGACAGCAGGCCGTCGACGTCGTCGCGGTCCACCGTCAGGTCATCGGCGAAGTGCCGGTCGCCGGTGGCGTCGGGCACGTACTTCACACAGACAACGATCCTCAAGCTCACGCCGGCTCTCCTACTGCATCGGTCATAACTGGGCTGCCTTGTTGCTCGCAGCATAGGCGCCTGAAGGGCGGGTTTCCGGTCGGGGCGCCTGACGCCCCGACCGGAATATTACTCGTCAGTACACCCAGTTCGTTACCGCTGAGCAAGCGCTCAGGCATGTGACCTTGCCAACGCGCGGAGAGCGGCGCGCACGGGAACCCTCAGTCGCGCAGGGCGTTGAAGCGGCCGTGGTGGTAGAGCAACGGCCGGCCCGCCCCGTCCGGGTCCCCGGCGACCGCCTGCGCGATGACGATCCGGTGGTCCCCGGCGGGCACGCGGGCCACCACCCGGCAGACCAGCCAGGCGAGGACGCCGTCGAGGACCGGCACACCCTCGGGACCGACGCTCCAGCGGGTCCCCTCGCCGAAGCGGTCGGCGCCGCTGCGCGCGAAGGTGGCCGCGAGCTCCTGCTGGTGCTCGCCGAGTATGTGGACGCCGATGAACTCGGCCTCGGAGACCACGGGCCAGCTGGAGGAGCCCGTGCCCACCCCGAAGGAGATCAGCGGGGGGTCGGCGGCGACGGAGTTGAGCGAGGTGGCGGTGAACCCGACGGGCCGCTCACCGTGCGCGGTGATGACCGCGACGCCGGCCGCGTGCCGGCGGAAGACCGAGCGGAGCAGATCGGGTGAGGCCTGTCGGGGTGCGCCGATCACGGGAACGGTACGGAGCTCGGGCGAAACCGTCATGGAGTTGTCCTTCTGCGAGGGCGTCATGAGGGAGGTCCTGGAGTGGTCAGACACCCGGACAGCGCGCGCTCGCGTTGCGGGCCAGGTCCACGTGGGCCCGGCCGTAGAGAAGGAGTTCCATGGTCACTCCGTCAGGGTGACGATCGGTGGACGGTGCAGTCAAGTGCGTACCGGGATGTGGGAGAAGTGTCACGACGTCAGACGGCCCGGCCCAGGACGGCGTCACCACGTCAGACGGCCCGGCCGAGAGCGGCGATGACGTCCGCCCTGCGGGGCTGTCCGGCGGCCCTGCGGACGACGCGCCCGGCGGCGTCGAGGACGAGGACGGTGGGGGTGCGGGCGATGCCGAGCTCGCGCACGAGGTCGAGGCGCTCCTCGGCGTCGATCTCCACGTGTCCCACGCCCGGCACCATGGCGGCGACCTCGGCGAGGGTGCGGCGGGTGGCGCGGCAGGGCTGACAGAAGGCCGTCGAGAACTGGACGAGGGTGGCCCTCTCCCCCAGCGCGGCGCCGAGCGCCTCCGGCCCCAGGACCTCGGTCATCCCACTCCCCTTCGCTCTCCCGTTCCTCAGGTGCAGCGTCGCACGGGGTCGATCGATTCCCGCCATGACCACCGCGAGTGACGAGAATCTCCCCGTACGAAGCCGTCTGGACTGGTCACGGGGCCCCACATGGGGCACGATCTGCCCAAAGCCGAAAACCTACGGCCGCGTAACTTCGCCGGGAGAACCCGCTCCGGGCACATGAAGAAGAGGTTCCTCTCCGATGGCAGAACTCGTCTATCGACCGGTCATCGGCGCCGCTCTGACCATGTTCAAGGCGCTCGACCTGAAGATCGACACGCAGGGTTCGGAAAACATCCCGCGCACCGGCGGCGCGGTGCTCGTGAGCAATCACATCAGCTACCTGGACTTCATCTTCACCGGCCTCGCGGCCCTCCCCCAGAAGCGTCTGGTGCGCTTCATGGCGAAGGACTCGGTCTTCAAGCACAAGATCTCGGGACCGCTCATGCGCGGCATGAAGCACATCCCGGTGGACCGCGCCCAGGGCGAGCACGCCTACAAGCACGCCCTGGAGTCGCTGCGGGCCGGCGAGATCATCGGCGTCTTCCCCGAGGCGACCATCTCGCAGTCCTTCACGCTGAAGGGCTTCAAGACGGGTGCGGCGCGCCTGGCGCAGGAGGCGGGCGTCCCGCTGATCCCGATGGCGCTGTGGGGCACCCAGCGGCTGTGGACGAAGGGCCGGCCGCGGAACTTCAAGCGGAGCCACATCCCGGTGACCATCCGCGTCGGGGAGCCGGTCGAGGCCCCCGCCGACCAGTACGCGGGCGCGATCACGCGGCGGCTGCGCGAGCGCGTCCAGGAGCTCCTGGAGGCCGCGCAGCGCGCCTACCCGGTCCGCCCCAAGGACGCGGGCGACACGTGGTGGGTGCCCGCCCACCTGGGTGGTACGGCTCCGACGCCGGCCCAGGTCAAGGAAGCCGGCTGACGGAACCGTTTCTCCCCGCCGCCCCAGGGGTCAGAGCTCCGTGGGCAGCGTCCGGTCGAGGTAGGGGCGGTCCGGGGCGGCCTTCAGGGCGCCCAGGACAGCCGGGTGCGGTTCGGCGTACAGCTCGGGATAGTCCAGCTCGCCGAGCTCCGGTCGCACGGGCCAGGCCAGCCGCTCCTCCCCCAGCGAGAAGCGGGCGTCGATGCCCGGCTTGTTCCCCCGTACGTCCTGGCGGGCCCAGGCGCTCTCGCCGGGCAGCAGGAGGGCGACCAGGCCGTGGATCGCCGGGTCCGAGCCGTCGTCCTCGGTGAGCCGCTGGTAGCAGAGGGCCGCCGGGGTGCCACGGGCCCGCAGGAGCGCGGCGTACGCGAAGGACTTGGCGTAGCAGATGCCGGTGCGCTGCTCCAGGACGTCGGAGGCGCGCCAGGTGACGCGGGGATCGCCGGAGTCCATGGAGTGCGGGATGGTGTCGCGGACGTACGCGAAGGCCGCTTCGGCGTATGAGTATGCGTCGGGGTGATCGCCGGCGAGGCGGTCGGACACTTCCCTGACGAGGGGGTGCTCATGGTCGACGGTCTCGCTCGCCGCGAGGTATGCGTCGATGTCAGGGTTCTGCTGGATGAGTTCCATGCGGGATGACCCTATGAAGACGGCCGGACGGAGTCAATGACTTTCCGTCCGGCCGTATATTCATTCACCGAAGGCTAGCGGGACAGCTCTTCCTTCAGCGCCTGGAGGAAGGCGTCCACGTCGTCCTCCGTGGTGTCGAAGGCGCACATCCAGCGGACATCGCCGGCGGCCTCGTCCCAGAAGTAGAAGCGGAAGCGTTCCTGCAGGCGTCGGCTCACCTCGTGCGGGAGGCGGGCGAAGACCGCGTTGGCCTGCACCGGGTAGAGGATCTCCACCCCGTCGAGCTCGCGCACGCCGGCGGCGAGACGCTGGGCCATCGCGTTGGCGTGGCGGGCGTTGCGCAGCCACAGGTCCTTCGAGAGAAGGGCCTCCAGCTGCACCGACACGAAGCGCATCTTCGAGGCGAGCTGCATGGACAGCTTGCGCAGGTGCTTCATGTGGCTGACCGCGTCGGGGTTGAGCACGACGACGGCCTCGCCGAAGAGCATGCCGTTCTTCGTACCGCCGTACGAGATCACGTCCACGCCGACCGCGTTGGTGAACGCGCGCATCGGCACGTCCAGCGAGGCGGCCGCGTTGGCTATCCGGGCCCCGTCGAGGTGCACCTTCATGCCCTTGGCGTGGGCGTGCTCCACGATCGCGCGGATCTCCTCCACCGTGTAGACGGTGCCGAGCTCCGTGTTCTGGGTGATCGAGACGACCTGGGGCATCGCCCGGTGCTCGTCCTCCCAGCCCCAGGCCTGCCGGTCGATCAGCTCGGGGGTGAGCTTGCCGTCGGGGGTCGGGACGGTGAGCAGCTTGAGGCCGCCCATCCGCTCCGGCGCGCCGCCCTCGTCCACGTTGATGTGGGCGGTCTCGGCGCAGATGACGGCGCCCCAGCGGTCGGTGAGCGCCTGGAGGGCCGTCACGTTCGCCCCGGTCCCGTTGAAGACCGGGAAGGCTTCGGCGGTGGGGCCGAAGTGGCTGTGCATGATCCGCTGGAGGTGCTCGGTGTACTGGTCCTCGCCGTAGGCGACCTGGTGGCCGCCGTTGGCGAGGGCGAGGGCCGCGAGGACCTCGGGGTGGGCGCCGGCGTAGTTGTCGCTGGCGAAGCCCCGGACCGACGGGTCGTGGTGACGACGCGCGTCGGTCCTGGGGCCGAGTGCCGCGGTCACGGCTTGGGGGTCAGCCACAGACGCTGTCCATTCACTTCCTGGGCGGGCTTGTCCCAGAGCCCGGCGATCTCGTCGGCCAGGTCCTTGACGTCGGTGAAGCCCGCGAACTTCGCGTTGGGGCGTTCGGCGCGCATCGCGTCGTGCACCAATGCCTTGATCACCAGGATGGCAGCCGCCGCCCGCGGGCCCTCGTCGCCCCCCAGCTTGCGGAACGAGTCGGCCATGGCGAGGGTCCAGGCCTCGGCGGCCGCCTTGCCGGCGTTGTACGCGGCGTTGTTGGCGACCGGCTTGGACGCGCCGGACTGGCTGACCAGGGCGTACCGGCCGCGCCCGCCGGCCCGCAGCAGCCCGTCGTGGAAGGCGAGCGAGGTGTGCTGGACCGTACGGATCAGGAGCTTCTCCAGGAAGTCCCAGTCCGCGAGGTCGCTCTCCGCGAAGGAGGGCGCTCCGCGCCAGCCGCCGACGAGGTGGACCAGGCCGTCGATCCGGCCGAACTCCTTCTCGGTCTTCGCCGCCCAGTCGCGCGTGGCGTCCAGGTCGAGGAGGTCGACCGTGTCGCCCACGACCTTGGCTCCGCCGTGCGCGTAGCGGGCGGCGTCGACGGCCTCCGCGAGGCGCGCCGGGTCGGCGTCGGAGGCGACGACCGTCGCGCCCGCCTCGGCGAGGCGCAGCAGCGTCGCGCGGCCGGCGGGACCGGCCGCGCCGGCGACCGCGATGACGGCGCCGTCGAGCGGCCCGCCGTTTCCGTTGGCGATCATGGGCGACGCCTCCTCGGTGCTCTCGGTCTCGGTGCTCTCGGTGAGGTCGCTCACGCGGCGGCCCGCTCGATGCTCGGGACGTCGGCGGCGGTGATCCCCTTGGTGTCGGCGATCACGCCCTTCAGCTTCTTGGCGAGGGCCTCAAAGAACATGCTGAGCGGAAACTCGTCCGGAAGCACGTCGTCGACGAGCTTGCGAGGCGGCAGGGAGAGGTCGAGGGCGTCGGGACCCTTGGCCCACTTCGAGCCCGGGTGCGGGGCGAGGTAGGTGGAGACGAACTCGTACGCCTTGAACCAGTGGACCAGCTTCGGGCGGTCGATGCCCTCGCGGTAGAGGGTCTCGATCTCGGAGCAGAGGCGGTTGGTGACCTCGGGGGCGCGGTCCCAGTCGATCGTGAGGATGTTGTCCGTCCAGCGCACCACGTCGTTCTTGTGGAGGTACGCGAAGAGGAGCTGGCCGCCCAGACCGTCGTAGTTGCGGTTGCGGTCGCCGGTGAGCGGGAAGCGGAACATCCGGTCGAAGAGGACGGCGTACTGCACGTCACGGCCGTGCGTGTTGCCCTCGGCCTCCAGCTTCACGGCCTCCTTGAAGGCGGTGAGGTCGCAGCGGAGCTCCTCCAGGCCGTACATCCAGAACGGCTGGCGCTGCTTGATCATGAAGGGGTCGAAGGGCAGGTCGCCGCGGCTGTGGGCGCGGTCGTGGACCAGGTCCCAGAGCGCGAAGGCCTGCTGGCAGCGGTTCTGGTCGCCGAGCATGACGGCGATGTCCTCGGGGAGCTTCACGCCGAGGGTGTCGACGGCGGCCTCGGTGACCTTGCGGAAGCGCGCGGCCTCGCGGTCGCAGAAGATGCCGCCCCAGGTGAAGCGCTCCGGGACCTCGCGGACGGCGACGGTCTCCGGGAAGAGGACGGCCGAGTTGGTGTCGTACCCGGCGGTGAAGTCCTCGAAGGTGATGCCGCAGAAGCCCGGGTTGTCGTAGCGGGTGCGCTCCAGCTCGGAGAGCCACTCCGGCCAGACCATGCGGAGCACGACGGCCTCGAAGTTGCGGTCCAGGTTGCCGTTCTGCGTGTACATCGGGAAGAGCACGAGGTGCTGGAGCCCGTCGGCGCGGCCGGCGGCCGGGTGGAACTCCATGAGGGAGTCCAGGAAGTCCGGGACGGCGAAGCCGCTCTCGACCCACTTGCGCAGGTCCGCGACGAGGGCGCGGTGGTAGGCGCCGTCGTGCGGGACGAGCGGGGAGAGCTGCTCCACGGCCGCGACCAGACGGTCCACGGTCAGCTCGACGAGCGCGCGGGCGGGGGCGCCCTCGGCCTCGAAGTCGATGGAGCCGTCCGCGGACTGCCAGGGGCGGATCTCCTCCACGGCATTCTTGAGCTCGGCCCAGGCCGGGTGGTCGATCACAGGGGCTTCGGTGGATATCCCCCCACCGGTCACGTCCTGCACAAGAATTTCCGTCATGCCTCTTCCTCCACAGGAGAACCTTGCGTCAAGACAACGTAACCATTGACGCTTCATCCCCACAAGGGGAGGCAAGAGAAATTATCCTGTGCGACCCCCCTGGCGGCAGAAGTTTTTCCTGTCAGCCAGGGTCGAAGCCACCCTTCCGTCGGATGGATCAGCTCAGCGGCTTGATCAGCAGCTCGAACTCCAGGTCGTCCCGCTGGGGCAGTCCGAAGCGCTCGTCGCCGTAGGGGAAGGGGGTCATCCGGCCCGTGCGCCGGTAGCCGCGCCGCTCGTACCAGGCGATCAGCTCCTCGCGGACGGAGATCACCGTCATGTGCATCTCCCGCACGTCCCACAGCTCGCGCACCCGGCGCTCGGCCTCCGCGATGATCTGCTTGCCCAGCCCCGCGCCCTGCAGCTCCGGGCGGACCGCGAACATGCCGAAGTAGGCGGCCTCGCCCCGGTGCTCCAGCTGGCAGCAGGCGACCAGCTCGCCGTCCCGCTCGACGACCAGGAGCCGGCTGCCGGGGGTGGTGATGACCGCGGTCACGCCCTCGGGGTCGGTGCGCTGCCCCTGGAGGATGTCCGCCTCCGTCGTCCAGCCGCCCCGGCTGGCGTCGCCCCGGTAGGCGGACTCCACGAGCGGGACGAGTGCCGGGACGTCGTCGAGGACCGCTTCGCGGTAGCTGATCCGGCCGGTCTCCTGGGACGTGGCGGTGTCCATGTAACGGGGCTCCCCTCGGGCGCTGACGATCGGCGTGCGCGATCGTCCCGAGCCTAACGCGCGCCTCCTTCGCTCCCCTCGTACACCTGTGCGCGCCCGTGCGCCCGCGTGCGGCTCCCGGGAGGCGGGCATTCCTCTCTGGACGGACGGCATCGAGGGGGAGGTGTGCCGTGCACGGACCGGTTCTGTCCGGGTGGTTACTGGTCGCGCTGTGCGCGGCGACGGGCGTGTACTGCCTGCTGCGGACGCGCGTCTGCGACGGCGAGGAGCGGCGGGCCGCGGCCGGCGAGGCGGTGATGGGGTTCGGGATGGCGGCCATGGCGCTGCCGGTCGCGGCCCTGACCCCGCCGGAGTGGGGCTGGACGGTGTTCGCGGCGGTGTTCGGCGCGGCGACGCTGCACGGCCTGCTGGCGGTCCGGCACGGCGGTCACCATCTGCACCATCTGGTGGGCTCGCTCGCCATGGTCTACATGGCGGTGGCGATGGCGGCGCCCGGCGCGGCGGGGGCGCACGCGGGACACGCGGCGGGGACGGCGGGCGGCATACCCGTGCTCACGGGCGGGCTCCTCCTCTATTACGTGGCGTACGTGCTCCGCTCGGGGGCCCGGCTCGTGCCGGTGGCGACGACTGCCAAGAGCGGCAGGGGCACGGCCTGGGCGACCGCCGGAAGCGGTATGGACACAGCCTGGGCGACCGGCGGCGGCGGGGGGCGCGCGTGGGCGACCCGGCCTGAGCTGACACACGCCTGCCGGCTCTCGATGGCGCTCGCGATGCTGGCGATGCTGGTGACCCTGTGACGCCCCCTGAGGACCTCACGGGATCCGGCCCGGCGACAGCGGCTTCCGGCCAACCAAACCGTGGCGTACGTCACTTGCCGTCCGTGCCCATACCCCCGGCGAGTACCGCGCTCATAGGCTGACGCCCATGTGGGTCTCCCTCGCGCTGTTCCTGCTCGGCGTCCTGACCGCCGTCGCGGCCCCCCGGCTGCTGTCCCGAGCCGACTGGGTGGAGCGAGAACCCGTGGTGGCCCTGTGGGTGTGGCAGTGCGTGGTGGCCGCGGTGCTGGTCAGCTTCGCGCTCTCCATGACGTTCAGCGCGTCCGCGACGTGGAAGGCCGTGCGGGGACAGGTCTTCGCGGGCGCGCCGAGCGCGGTGGTCGACGCGTACGAACTCGGCACGTCCGGGCCCTGGTCGGCGGTGCTCGCCGTGGTGCTGGCGGCCGGCGGGCTCTGGTCGGGGGCGATGCTGGGCCGGGAGATCGGCCGGGCCCGCGCCCGGCGCCGCCGGCGCCGCTGCGATCTGCTCGTCCGCGCGCCCCTGCTGCCCGGGGAGCGGCCGGGCAGCGAGCGGCTCGTCGTCCTGGAGGGCGAGCGGGCGGACGCCTGGTGGATGGCCGGCTCCGCGCCCCAGCTGGTCATCACGACGGCGGCGCTGCGGCGCTTGAAGGGGCGTCAGCTGGACGCGGTCCTGGCGCACGAGCAGGGCCACGCCCGGGCGCGGCACGACTGGCTGCTGCACTCCTCGGCGGCGCTGGCCGCCGGATTCCCGGGGGTCCCGGTCTTCGCGGCCTTCCGCGAGGAGATGCACCGCCTGGTGGAGCTGGCCGCCGACGACGTGGCCTCGCGCCGCTTCGGGCGGCTGACGATCGCGCTCGCGCTGGTCGAACTCAACGAGGACCGGGGCGTCTTCGGCCCCGGCCCGGCGCACGACGCCGATCTGCCGCAGCGGGTGAACCGGCTGCTCACCGCGGCTCCCCGCCTCACCGCAGGGCGCCGGCTCCGGCTGACGGCGGCCGCGTCCCTGGTGCCCGTGGTCCCCGTCCTCGTGGCCTTCGTCCCGGCGCTCAGCGCGCTGGGATAGCGGCCGGTGGCGGCGCGCACGGGCGGACGGGGTCCCGGCGGCGACGCGCACGGGCCGTGCGGAGGGCCGTGCGGGGCGGATCGTCGGGCAGGATCGGCGCATGCGCTCCTCCGCCGTGGCCTCCGGAGTCCTGGCCCTGATCCTGTTCGTGCTCGTCGCGGTGGGATGGCCGCCGCTGCTCTCCTTCGACCGTTCGGTCGCCGAGGCGCTCCACCGCAGCGCCCTCGCCCATCCCGGCTTCACCCAGGTCAACCGCGTCCTGACGGACTGGGTGTGGGACCCGTGGACGATGCGTGCCCTGGCCGCGGCCGCCACGGTGGTGCTGTGGTGGCGGCGGGAGCGCTGGGCGGCCCTGTGGGTAGCGGGGACGAGCCTGCTGGCCGCCGGCTCCCAGCAGGCCCTCAAGGCGCTGGTGGGGCGGGAGCGGCCGCAGTGGGCCGAGCCCGTCGACTCGGCGCGGTACGCCGCCTTCCCGTCGGGTCACGCGATGACGGCGACGGTCACCTGCGGGCTGCTGCTGTGGGTGCTCGCCCTGCGCTGGCGGGACGAGTGGCGCGGCTGGGGCACCCTGGCGAGCGCGGCCGTCGTCTCGGTGCTCGGGGTGGGCTGGACGCGGGTCTACCTGGGCGTGCACTGGCCCTCGGACGTCGTGGAGGGCTGGCTGCTCGGCTGGTGCTGGGTGGCCGCGGCGGTGCTCACGTACCGGTGGAGCGAGCGGCGGGGAGCGGCACGCCGCTCCCCCGGAAACGACGGCGGCGGTGCGGGGAGCGGCGGGAGCAGAATGGGAGAAAGACGATGAAGCCGTCTGTTCTGGACGATCCCCCGTGTCGCCCAGAACAGACGGCATCCCCGGCGGTATGCCACACGGGCATGCCGACGGGATGCGCCGAGTATATTGGCCGGCAGCCAGTCAACGCAGGAGTCCAGCATGTCCCCGCGTAGCCCATCGGTCAATGAAGAGCTTCGGCGCCGGTCGCGCGAGCGGATTCTCCAGGCCACGGTGGAGCTGATCGACACCCATGGCTACGAGGCGACCACGCTCGGCGACATCGCGGAGCGGGCCGGTACGGCGCGGGGGCTGATCTCGTACTACTTCGTGGGCAAGCGGCAGCTGCTCCAGGCGGCGGTGCACCGGCTGATGCACCTCACCCTGGAGGAGGCGCTGGAGCGGGAGCCGCGCACGGAGGACGGCCGCGAGCGGCTGGCACGCGCGATCGACGCGATCCTGGGGCTCGCCGTGACCCGGCCCACGCTGATGCGGACCCACATGGCGAGCATCCTGCAGGCCGAGGGGTTCGTGCAGTGCGAGGAGCAGCAGCGCCTGGCGTTCCTGCTGCGGGACACGGTCGCGCGGTACGGCTCCACGGACGTGGACACGGACTACCCGCTGCTGCGCGCCCTCCTGATGGGCTCGGTGGTGGCGGCGCTGCTGCCGGGGGCTCCGATGCCGCTGGTGCGCCTGCGGTCGGAGCTGTTCCAGCGGTACGGACTGGACTGGGAGGCGGGTGCGCCGCCGGGCGGGGGTCCGCCCGGCGGCACTCCGGCGCTCGGGCCGTCAGCCGGCCGTCACACCGCCGGTCAGTCGTCGAGGTCGAAGTAGTCCGGCTGGGTCTGGACGTTGAGCTGGTCCATCCGGATCCGCTTCGCCGGGTCCGTACGGCGGTCGGAGAGCTTCAGCACGTCGAAGCCCTTCGCGATGTCGTTCGAGTAGATGTGGCCGTTGTAGTAGTACGCGGACCAGGAACCGCCCGTCGCCATGGTGGTGGCGGACAGCGGGCCGCGCTCGAAGTAGGCGATCTCCTTCGGAGCGGAGGAGTCGGTGAAGTCCCAGACGGAGACGCCGCCCTGGTACCAGGCCTGGACCATGAGGTCCTTGCCCTTGACCGGGATCAGCGAGCCGTTGTGGGCGACGCAGTTCTCGGTGTCGGCCTGGTGGCGCGGGATCTTGAAGTAGCTGCGGAAGACGAGCTTGCGCCGGTCGCCCTTGCCGACGATGTCGTAGATGCCGTCGGCGCCGCGGTGGGGGCCGACCTGGGCGTTGCAGGTGGCAGCGCCGCCGCCGCCGAGCTCGTCGGTGAAGACGACCTTGTTCGCCTTCTGGTTGAAGGTCGCGGAGTGCCAGAACGCGAAGTTGACGTTGTCCTGGACCTGGTCGATGACCCGCGGGTGCTCGGGGTCCTTGATGTCGAAGAGGATGCCGTCGCCCATGCAGGCGCCGGCCGCGAGGTTCTCCGACGGAAGCACGGTGATGTCGTGGCAGCCGGTGGTCTTGGAGACGCCCGGGTTGGTGGGCGCGCCCGGGTTGCCGCCGCCGTCCGGGCCCTCGCCCGGGAAGAGGACGGGGAAGTTCACGACCGCCGCCTGCTCGGGCGCCTTGCGGGGCACCTTGATGACGGAGATGCCGTCGTGCGGGGGCTGGCAGTCCGGGAAGGCCGCGTTGGGCGAGTAGGAGGAGACGTAGACGTACACGTTCTTGCCCTTGGGCAGGATCGTGTGGGTGTGGGAACCGCAGTTGGTCTCGACGGCGGCGACGTACTTCGGGTTGGCGATGTCGCTGATGTCGAAGATCTTCATGCCCTCCCAGGACTCCTTGACCGAGGCGGGCTGCGTCGTGCTGGCGCACGAGTTGTCGCTCCGGGAGGAGTCGGTGGAGAGGAAGAGCAGGTTCCCGGAGACGGAGATGTCGTTCTGGGAGCCCGGGCAGAGGACCTGGGCGACCGTCTTCGGGGCCTTGGGGTCGCTGATGTCGAAGATGCGGAAGCCGTCGTAGTTGCCGGCGAAGGCGTACTTGCCCTGGAAGGCGAGGTCCGAGTTGGTGCCCTTGAGGGCGTCCTTGGGGATGTTCGTGAGGTGCTCGATGTTCTGGCTGTGGACGATCTCGTCCACGCCGGGTATCTCGCCGCTCTGGATGGCGGAGCGCGCCTCGGCGGCCTGCTGCGAGGAGACCGTGCCCTGTGCGGGGCCGGCGTCTCCGGGGTCGGGGGTGGCGGCCGCGGGGCCTGCCGCGAGCAGTGTGGCCAGCAGCCCGGCGGCGGCGGATGCCACACCCAGGCGTCTGGAACGGGCACGCGGGTCACGCGTGTCGGACGTGGTACGCGGGGTACGCAACGAAGTCACTCCGTCCTCCCTGATATCCGTTCAGCTTTGAACGGGTGCTGCACCCCGGCAGTATCTTCCGTGGCGTGCACATATCAACAGATGGCAACACGGCCGTCATGAAGGTTTTTGACCGGTCTCCCCGAGAAAAGTGCTAGGAACGGTCACTGCCCCCGCAAGAACCCCTGGAGGTCGCGTTGTTGATCCGCCGTCAGCGTGCCGTCGTCGCCGCGGCCCTGTCCGCCGTCGCCGTACTCGCCCTGGGCGCCTGCGAGTCGGCCCCCGACCAGGGCGCACCGCGGGCCGGGGCCCCGACCGGCCCCGCGGTGGTGGCACCGGGGAAGCCCGGGGAGCCGGCCCGGCGGATATCCCCCGAGGAGGCCGCGCGGCTGCTCCCCGACGAGAGCCCGAACGGCGCGGACTTCCGCTACGTGCAGATGATGACCGTGCACCACCGGCAGGCCCTGACGATGACGGCGCTGGTTCCGGGACGGGCATCCTCGCCCCAGGTGAGGAAGGTGGCCGAGCGGATCGCGGCGGCGCAGCGGCCGGAGATCGACGCGATGGAAGGTTGGCTGAAAAACAACGGCGGTCCGCGCGAGCAGGGCGCCCACGATCACCACGCGATGCCGGGCATGGCGACCGAGGCCCAGCTGAAGGAGTTGCGGGACGCGAAGGGCGAGGCCTTCGACGAGCTCTTCCTGAAGCTGATGATCACGCACCACGAAGGGGCCGTGACGATGGCCGCCGAGGTGCTGAGCGAGGGGAACAACGTCCTCGTGGAGGAGATGGCGAACGACGTGATCGCCCAGCAGACCTCGGAGATCGACCGGATGCGCTCCCTGTAGGCGCGGCCGGAGACGGGAGGGGGCCGGTCGTCAGCCGGCCCCCTCCTCGCGTCCCGCCCGGGCGCCGGACGTCAGACCGCCTCCCCCTCGCGTCCCGCCTGGGCGCCGGCGGCGGCCAGGACGGAGTCGAGGAGGCCGGGGAAGAGGGCGTCGAGGTCCGTCCTGCGCAGGCAGTTGAGCTTGGTCGTGCCCCGGTACATCTGCTGGATGACGCCGCTCTCGCGGAGCACCCGGAAGTGGTGCGTGGTCGTGGACTTGGTGACCGGGAGGTCGAAGTACGAGCAGCTGAGTTCGGTCTCCTCGCGCGCCAGGTCCCGCACGATCCGCAGGCGCACGGCGTCCGAGAGGGCGTGCAGCACCTCTTCGAGGCGGATCTGGTCGCGCGCGGGGTGTTCGAGGACGCGCGGGCTGGTGGTGGTCGTCATGGCGGCGGCTCCACTTCATCCGGGATGCGCCCCATTGTACGAGGACCCTCGTAGTTTGACAGATGCCGTACTACGATGAGTATCGTACGAGCACCTTCGAGGCATCCCGAAACGGAGTCCGTCATGAGCGTCGCCCTGTTCGAGCCCTACGCCCTGCGTTCCCTGACCGTGCCCAACCGGGTCTGGATGGCGCCCATGTGCCAGTACTCGGCGGAGACGAGCGGACCGAACGCGGGCGTCGCCGGCGACTGGCACTTTGCCCACTACGCGGCCCGCGCCACCGGCGGTGCCGGACTGATCCTCGTCGAGGCGACCGCCGTCTCCCCCGAGGGCCGCATCAGCCCGGCCGACCTCGGGCTCTGGAACGACGCCCAGATCGAGGGACTGCGACGCATCTCCGGCTTCCTCAAGGACCACGGCACCGTGCCCGGCATCCAGATCGGGCACGCCGGACGCAAGGCCTCCACCGAGCGCCCCTGGGCGGGCCGCGGCCCGGCCGGGCCCTCCGAGGCCTGGCAGCCCGTCGGCCCCAGCCCGGTCGAGTTCGCCGAGGGCTACCCCGTGCCGACCGAACTGACCGTGGAGCGCATCCGGGAGATCACGGGACAGTTCGCGGACGCGGCCCGGCGCGCCCTGGCGGCCGGGTTCGAGGTCCTGGAGGTGCACGGAGCCCACGGCTACCTCATCGGCGAGTTCCTCTCCCCGCACAGCAACCACCGCACGGACGCCTACGGCGGCTCGTTCGAGAACCGCACCCGCCTCGCCCTGGAGGTCGTCGACGCCGTGCGCGCCGTCTGGCCCGAGGAACTGCCCCTCCTCTTCCGGATCTCCGCCACCGACTGGCTGGAGGAGCAGGGCTGGACGGTCGACGAGACCGTGCGCTTCGCCGCCCTGCTGCGCGAGCACGGCGTCGACCTCCTCGACGTCTCCAGCGGCGGCAACGGCGGACCGGCCGAGATCCCGGTGGGCCCCGGCTACCAGGTGCCCTTCGCCGCCCGCGTCAAGGCCGAGACCGGGCTGCCGGTCGCCGCCGTCGGCCTGATCACCGAGAGCGAGCAGGCCGAGAAGATCCTCGCCAGCGGCGAGGCCGACGCGGTCCTCCTCGGCCGCGAGCTGCTGCGCGACGCCTCCTGGCCGCGCCGCGCCGCCCGTGAGCTGGGCGCGCAGACCCCCGCGCCGCCGCAGTACGCCTGGGCGATCTGACCGCCGGCCGGGCCGGGGGTGTCTCCGGGGGTCGTTGTCAGTGGCCGGGTGCAGACTGGCCCGTATCAGTGACAACGGCGTCCTGGAGGTGGCAGCCATGCCCGACGTACTCCTCACGGTAGGCACCCGCAAGGGCCTCTTCATCGGCCGGAGGCACGACGGCCGCTGGGAGTTCGACGATCCCGGCTTCCCCGCGCAGGCGGTCTACTCGGTCGCCATCGACACCCGGCGGCCGACCCCGCGCCTGCTCGCCGGCGGGGACAGCGCGCACTGGGGCCCCTCCGTCTTCCACTCCGACGACCTCGGCAGGACCTGGACCGAACCGGCCCGCCCCGCGGTGAAGTTCCCCGAGGACACGGGAGCCTCCCTGGAGCGGGTCTGGCAGCTGCACCCGGCACCGGGGCACTCTCCCGACGTCGTGTACGCGGGGACCGAGCCCGCCGCGCTCTTCCGGTCGGCGGACGGCGGCGAGTCCTTCGAGCTCGTCCGCCCGCTCTGGGAGCACCCGACCCGCTCGAAGTGGGTGCCCGGCGGAGGCGGCGAGGCCGTGCACACCGTCGTCACCGACCCGCGCGACCCCGACGCGCTGACGGTCGCGGTGTCGACGGCGGGGGTGTTCCGCTCGCGGGACGGCGGGGCCGCGTGGGCGCCCTCCAACCACGGGGTGTCCGCCGTCTTCCTGCCCGATCCGAGCCCCGAGTTCGGGCAGTGCGTCCACAAGATCGCCCAGGACGCGGGCGACAAGGACCGGCTCTACCTCCAGAACCACTGGGGGGTCTTCCGCAGCGACGACGCGGGCGCGAGCTGGACCGACATCGGCTCGGGGCTCCCCTCCGACTTCGGTTTCGCGGTCGCCGCCCACCCGCACCGCCCCGACACCGCCTACGTCTTCCCGATCACCGCCGACTCCGACCGGGTTCCGGCGGGCCGCCGCTGCCGCGTCTACCGCACGACGGACGCGGGCGGGACCTGGGAGCCGCTGAGCCGGGGACTGCCCGGAGGCGACCACTACGGCACGGTGCTGCGGGACGCGCTGTGCACGGACGACGCGGACCCGGCGGGCGTCTACTTCGGCAACCGGAACGGCGAGGTGTACGCGAGCGCCGACGACGGGGACAGCTGGCAGCTCCTGGCGGAGCACCTGCCGGACGTGCTGTGCGTGCGGGCGGCCGTGATCTGACGACGCCTCATGTTCCGCTGCCGGCCCGACCGGAAGTCCTGCTCCGAGCGGGTCCGACCCGCCGATCGGGGCGCCGGTCCGGCCGGCGCCCCTCCGGGCTCAGGGCAGGCGCCAGTCCACCGGCTCGGCGCCCATGCCGAGGAGCATCTCGTTCGCCCGGCTGAAGGGGCGGGAACCGAAGAAGCCCCGGTCCGCCGACATCGGGGACGGGTGCGCCGACTCGATCGCCGGCAGGTCACCGAGGAGCGGGCGGGCGTTGCGCGCGTCGCGGCCCCACAGGATCGACACCAGGGGTCTGCCCCGGGCGGCCAGCGCGCGGATGGCCTGCTCGGTCACCTCTTCCCAGCCCTTGCCCCGGTGGGCGGCCGGCTTGCGCGGGGCCGTGGTCAGCGCCCTGTTGAGCAGCAGGACGCCCTGCCGGGTCCACGGCGTCAGATCGCCGTTCGACGGCCGGGGCAGACCGAGGTCGGTGTGCAGCTCCCGGAAGATGTTCTCCAGGCTGCCGGGGAGCGAGCGGACCTCGGGCGCGACCGAGAAGCTCAGCCCCATCGCCATCCCCGGCGTGGGGTAGGGGTCCTGACCCACGATCAGGACCCGTACCTCGTCGAAGGGCTGCTGGAAGGCCCGCAGCACGTTCTGCCCGGAGGGCAGGTACGTCCGGCCCGCGGCGATCTCCGCCCGCAGGAAGTCGCCCATCGCGGCGATACGTCCCGCGACGGGGCTCAGAGCCTCCGCCCAGCCGGGCTCCACCAGTTCGTTCAAGGGTCGCGCTGTCACGGTCCGTCACTCTACCGGCCTACACCGACAGTGCCCTGCCTCCTAGACTTCGGAGCGCCCTTCCGACTGCCCCGTGAGGACGGTGTGCCGTGGTCTCCGTGAACGAACCCGCACCAGGTCTGGTCGTCGGCGTCGACTCCGGCGGTTCGGGGCTCCGCGTCGCGCTGGCCGAGGCCGCGAGCGGCACCGTCCTGGAGACCGTCTCCTCCCGCGAGCCGGTGCGGACGGGGCCGGGCGGGATCTCCGCCGGTCACTTCCTGGAGCAGGTCCTGCCCGCCGTCGCCGCCCTGCGGGAGCGGGCCGGCGCGCGGCCGGTCGTCGCCGCGGCCGTGGGCGCCGCCGGAGCGGCGACCCTCGGCGACGAGCTGCGGGCCGAACTGCCGCGCGCCTTCGAGGAGGCCTGGGGCGTACGCCGTCTCGCGCTCGCGGCCGACGCGGTCACCGCCTACGCCGGAGCGCTCGGGCAGCGGCCGGGCGCCGTCGTCGCGGGCGGCACGGGCCTGATCGCCCTCGGCACGGACCTGACGGCCTGGCGGCGGGCGGACGGCTGGGGGCACCTCCTCGGCGACTGCGGCAGCGGCGCCTGGATCGGCCGGGCCGGTCTGGAGGCGGCGATGCGCGCGCACGACGGGCGGCGCGGGGGTTCGACACCGCTCCTGACCCGGGCCGAGAAGCTCTTCGGGCCGGCGGCCGGACTGCCGGGCCTGCTCTACCCCCGTACGGACCGGCCCGCGGTGCTCGCCTCCTTCGCCCCCGAGGTGGGGCGCTGCGCCGCGACGGATCCCGTGGCGGCCGGCATCCTCGCGCGGGCCGGTGTCCACATCGCCGAGGCCGCCGAGGCCGCGTGCCCGGCGGAGCCGGGCGCCCTGGTGGCCCTCACCGGCGGGCTCTTCAAGATGGGCGAGCCCCTGCTCGCGCCGCTCCGGTCCGCCCTCGGGGAGCTGCTGCCGGGGGCCCGGACGGTGGAGGCGGCGGGGGACCCGCTCGCCGGGGCGGTCGCCCTCGCCTCCGCGCTCGCCACCGGCTCCCTGCGTCTGCCGGAAGACCCGTCGCTGCTCCGCCTGTTCGGCGTCGGAGCGGCGTAGGCGAGGCCGTCCGCCCAGGTGGAACGCGGTGCGCGGGAGCGGGAGAAGGCGCGGACGGGGTGACGGAGGGAAGGAAGCGGAACCGGAGCCGGGACGGACGCGAAAGAGTGACGGAACGGAAGCCGGGGCCGAGAGCGGACATAGGGGGACGGAAGGCACGTGACCGCACCTCAGCCGACGGCGCGGCGGGTGAAACCAGTAGCATGCGGCGCCATGAGCTCCCCCACTGGGCCTGCTTCCGGCCTGCCTGTACGAATGCCTCGACCCCGCCAGTCCGGGCGGCACCGTCGCCCCGAACCCGCGGCGGCGCCCGAGGGCGCTCCCGCACTGGTTCTCGCCGTGCCCGGCACGCCGTCCGACGCCATACGCGCGCTGGCCGAGGAGGTCGTGAGCATCGCCCGCTCCGAGCTGCCCGGCCTGGAAGCCGCGATCGGCTTCCTGGAGGGCGACGGCAACGAGTTCCCCTCGCTCGCGTCCGTCCTCACGGCGGCCGCCACGCTGCGCACCGAGCGGTACGAGCTGGCCCTGGCCGCCGGCCGTGAGGCCACCGCCCCGACGGGCCCCGCCGCGGTCGTCGTCCCGCTGCTCGCGGGCCCGGACAGCGCCCAGATGCGCCAGGTGCGCCAGGCCCTGATGGACGGCGGCAACACCGCCGAGCTGACCGACGTCCTCGGCCCGCACCCGCTGCTCGCCGAGGCGCTGCACGTGCGCCTCTCCGAGGCCGGTCTGGCCCGCGCCGACCGCGCCCGGCTGTTCACGGTCGCGACGGCCGCCGACGGCATCATCCTGGCCACGGTCGGTGGCGAGGAGGCCGTGCAGGCTGCCGGGATCACCGGCATGCTGCTCGCCGCGCGCCTCGCCGTCCCGGTGATGGCCGCCGCCCTCGACCAGGAGGGTTCCATCGCCTCCGTGGCCGAGCAGCTGCGCGCCGCCGGCGCGGAGCAGCTGGCCCTCGCCCCGTACCTGATCGGCCCCGAGCTGGCCGACGGTCTCCTCGACGAGGCGTCGAAGGAGGCCGGGTGCGCCGCCGCCGAACCGCTGGGCGCCTACCCGGCCATCGGCAAGCTGGTGCTCTCGCAGTACACGGCCGCGCTGGGCATCGCGCCGCAGCAGCCGCAGGGCGCCCCGTCGCTCTGAGGCCGGCCCTCGCTCTGAGGCTCGCCCTCTGAGGTGCCCGGCCTCGCGTCGTACGGAAGGGCCCGCTCCGGATTCGTCCGGCGCGGGCCCTTCGTCGTGTCCGGGGGCCCGGGGACTCAGCCGAGGACGACGCAGGAGGCCGCGGGGGCCTCGATCGCGCCGGCGCGCGACGGGATCCCGGTCTCCGGGTCGAGGGTGAACCAGGTGACGTCCCCGGAGCGCTCGTTCGCCGCGTACAGGTGCCGTCCGGAGGGGGCGAGGGTCAGGTCGCGGGGCCAGGTGCCGCCGCAGGGCACGGTGGTGACGAGACCGGCCTCGGCGCCGTCGACCCCGAGGGCGAGCACGGCGAGGGTGTCGGCGCCGCGCACGGCGGCCCAGAGGAAGCGGCCGTCGGGGGCGACGACCACCTCGGAGGGATGGCAGGGCCCGGTGGCGCCCTCGGGGACGACGGGGGTCTCCCGGAGCGGTTCGAGGACGCCCCGCGCGGCGTCCCAGCGGCAGACCGTGAGGGTGGGTTCCAGCTCGTTCAGGACGTACGCGTGCGTGCCGGCCGGATGGAAGGCGAGGTGGCGCGGCCCGGTGCCGGGGCGCAGCGCGGTCTCGCCGTGGAGCGCGAGCTCCCCGGTCGCGGGGTCGAGCGCGCAGATCCGTACAGAGTCGGTGCCGAGGTCCACGCTGACGACCCAGCGGCCGCTGGGGTCGGGGAGCACCTGGTGGGCGTGCGGGCGGCTCTGGCGGTCGGCGACGGGGCCGCTGCCCTCGTGCCGCAGGACCGCCGTGGCGGGGCGGGCGGTGCCGTCCTCGGCCAGGGGCAGGGCGGTGACGCTGCCGGAGGTGTAGTTGGCGGTGAGGAGGTGTCCGGCGGCGAGCGCCAGATGGGTGGGGCCCGCGCCGTCGACGGGGACGGGGGCGCCGAGCGGCCGGGGCGCGGGGCCGGTGACGTCGAAGGCGGCGACGGCGCCCGCCTCGGTCTCGGACACGGCGTGGAGCACGGACCCGGCGAGGGCGAGGAAGGAGGGGTCGGCGACGGCGTCGCTGCCGCCGGTGACGGTCAGCGCGCCGGTCTCCTCGTCCACGTCGGCGGCGAGGACGCCGCGGCCGCCCGCCGTGGTGAAGGAGCCGATGTACGCCCGTACCCCGCTCCGGCCTCGGACCGTCCCTGTGCCGCCCACGGCGCCTCCCCTGCTCCCCGGGCCGGTCGCGGTCGACCGGCCGTCGTCTCGTCGGGCCGACGGTAGCAGGCGGTCTAGACCAAAAGAGGGAGTCTGGGCCCCACGGTTCAAGGTGGCGGGGAACTCGGAACTTCGGGAGCGGACGAGCAGAGGGCCCGGGGTGTCCGCGGCGCCTCGTCCAGCACGGCGTCGAGCCGACCGGACCGGGGGACTCCGGAGCGGCGCGGGCCCGGCCCGCACGCCGCCCTCTCAGGAACGGAGCATCCACGCACCGGGCGGGGTCCGCAGCGGAGCGTCCAGCTCCGTGAGCACGCGAGCGAGCCCGCTCGCATGGGCGAGAGCCGGCGCACTCGCGTGGGCGTGGCTCTCGATCCGGAGGTGACCGGTCGGCTCCACCGCGGCCCCTCCGCGAGAGGTGAGGGCTTCCACGGCGGCTTCGACCCGCCAGCAGGCGGCAGCCAGGCGAGCGTCGTGACTCGCGTCCGGGTCGGCGGCGACGGCGACCAGCCCCCGCACCTCCCCGGCCGCTTCGTCGAGAAGCGCGAGGACGCGGCGCGCTCGCTGCTTCCTCCCCCGGAACGGGGTCAGCGGATGCACCAGCGGAGCCAGCGAGAGCCGCACGCGCCCGAGGAGCGCCTCCAGCTCGGCAGCGTGCGGCGTCGGGTCGGCGGTCTCCTCACCGGCCAGACGGCGGACGGACGCCGAGGTGGCGGCCCGGACGCAGAGGAGCGCCCGCTGGATCCACGCGTCGTTCGTCGTGTGCGTCCGGACGGGCAGGACCAGCGTCACGGCGAGGCCCGCGCACACGGCCCCGACGCAGGTCTCGGTCACGCGCAGGAGGAGCAGCGCGCCGTCCAGGACCCCCAGCAGGCCGTAGAGCAGGCTGGCCATGACGGTGACCGCCAGGATCATCCAGCTGTAGGAGACGGGGGCGGCGTAGAAGATCCCGAACACGCACAGGGCGACCAGCAGGGCGGTGACGACGGGCGCGCCCCCCAGCGGGACGGCGATCAGGAATCCGGCGGCGATGCCGGTGACGGTGCCGAGGACGCGGCGGAAGCCCCGTACGAGCGTCTCGCCCCGCGAGGCCGTGTTGACGAAGATCCACCAGACGGTGCCGACGGCCCAGTACCAGCGCTCCTCCGAGAGGAACTGTCCGATGACGAGGGCCGCCCCCGAGGCGACGGAGACCTGGACGGCCTGACGGGTGGTGGCCCGGGCGAGCCCCGTCCCGGGCAGGGCGGCGGGCACGGCCGGCGGCGGGACCCGACGCTCGATGGGCCACAGCACGAAGCGCACGGCCGCGGCCGCGCCCAGGGCGATGCCGGTGGCCGCGTACAGCTCGGGGAGCTGGGCGGGCAGGGCGTGCAGGAACTGGGTCACGAAGAACTGCATGAAGGCGAAGATGCCGAGCGCGTGTCCGCGCGGTCCCCAGCGGCGCGCGTAGACGCCGGCGAAGATCACGAGCAGCCAGACCGCGTCGCGCAGGAGCGGCACGCCGTGCAGGAGGGTCGCGAGGGCCAGCACGGGGAAGCCGGCCGTCGGCAGCAGGGCGGTGGTGACGGCCTGACGGCGCACCGAGGGGTCGGCGACCGTGAAGAGGGCCAGCAGCGCGGCGAGCCCGGCGGTGATGGACGCGATGAGGGACAGGCCGGACAGTTCGGCCAGGGCGACCGCGAGCGCGACGCCGAGGACGGCACGGAGCGAGATCCGGAGCCGGACGAGCCCCGGGTCCGGGGCCATGAAGTACTTCTGCACGGCGGCCAATTCCGCCCCCCTTGATCTGTTCCTCACCGCGCGAGGCTCCCCTGGGGTGGTGGGGGCTCGGACACGACGAAAGCACCGCGGGCCGGTCCGGCCTCGTCGCCGGACGGCGCTGCGGCGCCGAAGATGTGTGATGGCTACAAGGATAGACGGAAGGGGGTACGGCGGCTCAACCGACGGGCGAAAGGGTGGGCCATCGGCCCAGCGACACGGTGGGGAGAGTGACCGGGCGGAGCCATTGGCCCACACCCCCGAACCGGGCGGCCGACGGGGCCGGGGATCCGGCGCCGCGGTCCGACGCCTCCTAGGCACCGTCCCCGTTCAGCTCGGCCCAGACGGTCTTGCCGCCGTCGGTGTACCGCACGCCCCAGTTGTCCGCGAGGGAAGCGCAGATCAGGAGGCCGCGGCCGCCCTCGTCGACGGCTTTGGCGTGGCGGAGGTGGGGCGCGGCCTGGCCGGCGTCGCTCACCTCGCAGGTCAGGGACGGACCGTCGGCGATGAGGCGGAGGACGACCGGGGCGGCGCCGTGGCGGAGGGCGTTGGTGACGAGTTCGCTGGCGACGAGCGTCGCCGCGAACGGGTCGGCGGGGTGGTTCCACCGCCGGAGCCGGTCCTCGACGTGGGCCCGCGCCGTCCCCACGGCGGACAGGTCGTAGGGGATCTCCCATTCGGCGAGCTCGTCCGGCGGCAGGTGCCGGGTGCGGGCGACGAGCAGGACCCGGTCGGGGGCGAGGAGCCGTTCCACGTCGTCGGCCATCGCCTCCGGGTCGCGTCCCGGGTGGGCGAGGGCGGCCATGAGGTCCTCCGTCCGGGGCTCCTCGCCGTCGGAGGCCAGACAGAGGGTGCTGCCCTCGGGCAGGTGGAGCGTCGCGCAGGCGAACGGCGGGCCCTCGGCGCCCAGCAGGGGACCGTCGTCGAGCGGCCGGGTGTCCGCCGTCCCGTCGGGGTGGACGACGACGAGCAGGGAGGCGCCGGCTCGCGCGATGTCGAGCCGCCCGTCGACGGGGTCGTGGACGGCGATCGTGCAGCCGGCGGTGGGGTGGGCGTCGGGGGGCGGCGCGTCGGGCGTGCCGACGGCCGTCGTCCCGCCCTCCCCGGCCGGGCCTTCCATGGCGAGGCCTTCCGCCGCGAGGCCCTCCGCCGCGAGGCCTTCCGCGGCGAGGCCCTCCGCCGCGAGCCGGAGGGTGGTCGCGTGGAGGCGGGCGAGCAGTTCGTGCGGGTCGAGGTCGAGCGTGGTCAGGCTGTGGACGGCGGTCCGCAGACGGCTCATGGTGGCGACGGCGCCGGGCCCCGGGGACTCCACCTGCCCCACGACGAGGGCGACGCGCGCACCCGGCAGGGGGATCACGTCGCACCAGGAGCCGGCGCCGCTGCCGCCGGGACGGTGCCGGCCGGCCACGTCGACGGCGCTCTGGGTGGCCTCCTCCTTGGGCGGCGGCCAGCTCTGCAGGGCGGTCATGACGATGTGCTCCCGGGTGTACCGGAGCGCGTTCTCCAGACAGTTCGCGGTACGGGACGCGAGGGCGTCGGCGAGGGCACGGTCCTCGGGCCCGTACGGCTCGGCGCCGACGAGGCGCTGGAAGGCGACCGCGCCGAAGATCTGCCCGCGTACGGCCAGCGGCACCACGAGACGCGTCGCCCGCTCGTCGCTCGTCGCCGCCGGAGGGAGCGGACGGGCGGGCGACGGCTCCCCGTCCCCGAAGATCCCCGGCAGCAGCACGGCACCGGCCGGCGGGCACTCCGGTCCGGTCCCCACGCCGCCGGTGGCGGTGCAGCGCAGCAGCGGGACCGCGTCCCGGGACTGGAGGGCCGGGTCCTGCCCCCGGAGGACGGCGTCGGTGAGGGCGACCACGACGGAGTCGGCGAACGCCGGCACGGTCACGTCGACGAGCTCCCGTGCGGTGCACTCCACGTCGAGGCCGGTGCCGATCCGCTCGTGCGCCTCGTGCAGCAGCCGCAGACGGGCGTGGGCCTGTTCGCGGTCGGTGACGTCGGTGCTGGTCACGACCACGCCGAGCACCCGGCCCGCGTCGTCCTGGAGGCGGTGGGCGGAGGCGGAGTAGACGCGCTCGGCGTGTTCGGCGCCGGGCGGGTGACCGGTGACGAGCCGCTCGGTCGTGGAGCGGCCCGTCTCGAGGACCTCGCGCAGGACGGCCTCGTCGACGTGCACGCCGGCGAACGAGGCGTACGCCTCGACGGCGGGCAGGCCGAGCATGCGGTCGGCGCGGATGCCGTGGAGTCCGGCGGCGACGGCGTTCACCCGGACGACGCGCAGGTCCGTGTCGAGTACGTGGAGCCCGATGTCGGACTGGGTGAACACCGCGTCCAGGACGGCGTCGCCCCACGCGGTCTCCGCACCCCAGGGCTCGGCCGCCCCGGGCGGGGGCGTCCCCGCCGGATCCTGCCCGCCGTCCGTGTCCACTCGTCGTCGCTCCCGCCGGAAGTGTCCGGCCGCGCCTCAGCCGGTCCCGACGAGCCTCTCCCAGATCGCTCCGTCCCGCGAACCGAGCGGCAGGCGGATCGGGGAGGCCCACCGCGCGGGGAGGAGTTCGCCGCCACCGATCGGCTCGCGTTCGAAGGCGGCCAGGACGTCCCGCGGGGGCGGCCGGGACGACGGGTCCCGTTCCAGAAGTGGCCGGATCAGGCCGTCGAGTTCGCGCGGCAGGCCGTCGAGCACGACCTCGGCCCGCTGCACGTGGGCCAGGAGCCGGAAGGAGTCCGAGTCCGCCGCGTACGGGGCGGGCGTGGGTACAGTCGGAAATCGGACGAGCCGGGGCGAAGGAGGCCGACGGAGCATGGCGGTGGACGAGCTCGACACGCGGATCCTGCGGCTGCTCATCGAGCAGCCGAGGACCAGCGTGCGCGAGTACGCGCGGATCCTGGGGGTGGCCCGGGGCACCGTGCAGGCGAGGATCGACCGCCTGGAGCGGGACGGGGTGATCACGGCGACCGGGCCGGTCCTCTCCCCCGCCGCGCTGGGACACCCGGTGCTCGCCTTCGTGCACGTCGAGGTGACGCAGGGTCATCTGGACGAGGTCGGCGACGCGCTCGCGGGCGTGCCGGAGATCGTGGAGGCCTTCTCCATCACCGGCGGCGGTGATCTCCTGACCCGGGTGGTGGCGCGGGACGCCGGGCATCTGGAGGACGTCATCCAGCGGCTGATCCAGCTGCCCGGAGTGGTCCGCACCCGCACCGAGATCGCGCTGCGGGAGCGGGTGGCGCACCGGCTGCTGCCGCTGGTCGAGGCGGTCGGGCGGCGGTCGGGCACGGCCTGAGCCACCGCTCTGTCCGGTCGGTCCGCCCCCGTGGCCCGGCAGCCGTCGCGAGCCGGCCCCCGACCGCCTTGCAGGGGGGATTCCGTACGGCCTAGCGTGGCCGGCATGCAGTCCTACACCATCGGTCAGGCGGCACGCCTGCTGGGCGTCAGCCCCGACACGGCACGCCGCTGGGCCGACGCGGGCCGGGTCACGACCCACCGCGACGAGAACGGCCGGCGGCTCATCGACGGCCGCGACCTGGCCGCCTTCTCCGTCGAGGTCGGGCAGGGCGCCGGCGACGAGGAGGAACCGTACACCTCGGCCCGCAACGCCTTCCCCGGAATCGTGACCGCTGTCAAGCTCGGCGACGTCGCCGCCCAGGTCGAGATCCAGGCCGGTCCGCACCGGATCGTCTCGCTGCTCACCCGTGAGGCGGTGGAGGAGCTGGGCCTCGAGGTCGGCGTGCAGGCCACCGCCCGAGTGAAGTCGACCAGCGTGCACATCGACCGGGCCTGATCGCCGACGGCCCGGTCCGGAAGGGATATTCGCGGGCACCGGGGCGGGTTCCCGTGGCAGGGTGCGACGGTCCCGTCCCCGTGTGATCCGGAGCGTCCCGTGTCCCTGCCCGAGCGGCTCGTCCCCCTCCTCGACCAGTTCGACTTCGCCCGGCGGCGGCTCACCGACCGGCTGGCGGGGCCGGTGATGGACAGCGGCAACGGGACGGACGTCGAGGTCGGTCCGATCACCGACGCGGAGTACCTCTGGGAGCCGGTGCCCGACTGCTGGTCCGTCCGGCGGCACGCCGACGGCCCGGGGCCGCGTGCGACCGTCCTGGTGGGTGCCGGCGAGTGGGGCCGGGACACGACGCCTCCGCCGCACCCCGCGCCGCCGCCGTTCACGACGATCGCCTGGCGGCTGAGCCACCTCTCCGAGATGCTCGCGCTCCGCGCCGACCACACGAACGGCAGTCGCAGCCTGACCCGTGACGACTTCCGGGCCGGCGGGGACGTCGCCACCGCGCTGCCGGCCTTCGACGCCGCCGCGACCGCGTGGCGCGAGGCGCTGCTGTCCGTCGACGACGAGGCGCTCGACACGGTGGGCCACTGCACCTACCCGCACGGCAGCGACCCGGAGGACCCCTTCCTGGAGATCGTCTGGTGGGTGAACCAGGAACTCCTGCACCACGGGGCCGAGATCGCCCTCCTCCGCGATCTGTACCGGCTGCGCGCGTAGCGGGATTCAGGGGATGGTGCGGGCGAGGAGCATCGCCACGTCGTCCTGGGCGGGGCCCGCGAGGAGCCGTCCGAGGACGTCGTCGCACAGGGTGTCCAGCGGCCGGTCCAGGGGCCGCAGCGCCTCGGCGAGCTGCCGCATGCCCTGGTCGAGGTCGCGGTTGCGGGCCTCGATGAGACCGTCCGTGTAGAGGACGAGGAGTCCGCCTCCGGGCAGGACGACCTCCTCCGTACCGAAGTCGTGCGCTCCGGTGCCCAGCGGGGTCCCGGGCGGTCCGTCGAGAAAGGTGATGGTGCCGTCCGGGGTGGCGACGGCCGGCGGCGGATGGCCGGCGCGGGCGATGACCCAGCCGCCGGTGGTCGGGTCGTGGACCGCGTAGACACAGGTCGCCATCTCGTCCTCGCCGAGGTCGGCCACGACGGCGTCCAGGGAGCTGAGCATGCGGGCCGGTGCGATGTCGTGGCGGGCCAGGGTCCTGACGGCGGTGCGCAGTTGGCCCATGACGGCGGCGGCGTGGATGCCGTGGCCCATGACGTCGCCGATGACGAGGCCCGTCCGGCCGCCGGGCAGCGCGATGACGTCGAACCAGTCGCCGCCGACGTCGTGGGAGCTGGCGGGGAGGTAGCGGCCGGTGAGTTCGAGGCCGGTGACGGCGGGGAGTTCGTTGTTGGTGAGGCTGCGCTGCAGGGTGAGGGCGGCTTCCCGCTGGGTGGTGTAGAGGCGGGCGTTGTCGATGTTGAGGGCGGCCCGGGCGACGACCTCGTCGATGAGGACGCGGTCCTGCGCGTCGAAGGGCTCACGGGTCTTCAGCCGGGTCACCGTGACCGCCCCGAGCACCTGTCCCCGGGCCACCAGGGGGACGAGCCGGGCCGAGCCGATGCGGGTGGCGAGGTAGGTGCGCAGGGACTCGGTGCGCGGATCGGTGAAGAGCGCCGGGATGTCGGAGGTGTAGAGGTTCGTGGGCCGTCCGTGGACGACCACCTGCTCGTAGACCGAGTCGAGGGGGAGCTGGAAGGTCTGGCCCGGGGCGAGGAGGGCCGTGGGCGCGGTCGGGTCGGGGAAGCGGGCCGCGAGCCGCCGCAGCACGCCCCGGGTGGAGTCGGCCGGGTCGTCGGGTTCGAGGACGGACTCCAGCATCTGCACGTCGGCCGAGTCGGCGAGCTGGGGCACGAGGAAGTCGACGACCTCCTCGGCCGTCTGCTGGAGGTCCAGGGTGGTGCCGATCCGGGCGCCGGCCTCGGCGAGCAGGGCGAAGCGGTGGCGGGCGCGCTCGACCTCGATGTGCGCCTCCTGGCTCTCGGTGATGTCGACGAGGGAGGCGATGAGCCCGAGCGGCCGCGATTCGGTGCGGTCGACGAGCGGGGCGTACGAGCAGGACCAGATGTGGTCCCGGTCGGGGTCGGCGGGGGTACGACCGACCCGGCGGGCGTCCACCACGGCCGTACCGCTCTCCATGGCCTGGCGCATGAGCGATTCGAGCCCGGTGGCGTTGACTCCGGGCACGACCTCGGTGAGCCGGCGGCCTATGTGCCGGGCTGCCGACACGCCGTTCATCCGCGCCAGGGCGTCGTTGACGCGCAGGAACCGCAGGTCGGGGCCGAGCAGGGCGAGCCCTATGGGCGACTGGGTGAAGAGGCTCTCCATCGCCGCCAGGTTCTCCCGCATCCGCAGGACCTCGGAGGTCTCCACCGCGATGAGCATCGCTCCCGGACGTCCCTCCGGGTCGGCGGCCGGGACGATCCACATCTCCATGGTGACCGTGTGGCCGTCGCGGTGCCGGACGGGCAGCGTGCCGACCATGGTCTCGCCCGACTGGACGCGGTCGGTGAGCCGGTCGGCGAGTTCACGGTTGGCGTCGGGGACGAGGAGCGGGGTCGCGAGCCTTCCGAGGACGTGCTCCGGCCGGTGGCCGAGGAGGTCCTGCGCGGCGAGCGACCACTCGACGATGCGGCCCTCGGCGTCCTCCCGCCAGAGGGCGATCGGCAGCAGCTCGCGGAGCACGCCCGCGTCCCCGACGGCCGCCCGGGGCGGCTGCGGGACCCTGCTCGACGACTGATGAGTCTCCAACGCCTCGACCTACGCATCGGCCCGGCCCCGGGGGGCGCAATCCCTACCGAATCACCCTAGCCGAGGAGCCGGGGGCGGGCGCTGCGCAGTGCGGCTGATCGGTAGGGGTCCGCTGTCCCCGCCCGGGCCGGCGGGGGGTGGTGCGGGTCGGGTGCGGGGGCCGGTGAGGGGGTCCGGTGCGGGGTGCCGGTGAGGGTTCCGTAGTTCTACGGATGTGCGGGACGGGGCGGGGGTGCGAGAGTCGGTCCGACCTGTGCGCACGGGCGTACCGCCCCTCTCCCGCTCCCCCGCCCCTCTGTCCCTCTGTCCTTCTCCGTGTCCCCGTCCTTCTCCGTGCCCCGCCCCTCCGTGCCCCGCCCCTCCGTGTCCCGCCCCTCCGTGTCCCCGTCCTTCCGCGTGCCCCGTCGCGTCCCCGTCTCCCCGGAGCAGCCCGCATGAGCAGCCGCTCGCCCGACGAGTTCCGTCCCGGCGTGTCTCCGTACGACCGGGGGCCCGGCCGCGGCGAGGAGCCGGAGGACCCGCAGGAGCTGCTGCGCCGGGCCCGGCGGCTCACCGCCGACGGACACCCCGCGGCCGGCGGCGCCTGGGAACGGGCGGCGACGGCCCTGCGGCGTGCCGGCGGCTCCCTCACGCCCGGTGACCACGCCGACGCCCTGGACGCGACCGCGCTCGCCTGCCGGGGCCGGGCCCGGCAGGCGGCGGCCCCGCTCTTCTCCCGCGCCGCCGAACTGCACGAACGGGCCGGGCAACACGGCAAGGCCCTGGTCTCGCGCGCGCGGGCGCTGCTCGGCGCCCCGGAGCCGGGGGCGACGGTCTGCGCCGGCCTCGGGGAGCTGGGCGAGCGGGCGGCCGCCCTGCACACCGCCGGACGGGCCACCGCCGCCGAGACCGCGACGGTGCTCCTGCTGCACTGCCGGGCCCGCGCGGACCTCCTCGACACCGGCCCCGACCCGGTCGCCGAGGCCGCCGCGCTGCGCGCGGAGCTCGCGCGGCTCATCGCCTTCGTCGCACCGCACCGGGCGGCCCCGGCCGTCCTCGGCGTGCTCGCCGAGGCCCGTACGCTGCTCGGCCGCGTCACCGCGCCCGACGACCCGGCCGCCGCCCTCGTCCAGCTGCGGGCCGCGATGGCGGACCACCACGCCGGGGACCGGCGGTGGCCGGCCGCCGAGAGCGTGCTCCTTCTCGCCGGGGTGCTCCGTGCCACCGGCGCCCGCCAGGAGGCGGCCGCACTCCTCCGTGCCGCCCTCGACACGACGGCCCCCAGGGGATGCCGTGCCGACCGGGCGCGGCTCTGCCTCGCCCTCGCGCGCACGCTCGCCGGGATCCCCGGCCGCCCGGCCGGAGACGAAGAGGCCTCCCTCCTCGGGGAGGCCGTCCGGCATGCCGACTCGGTGGCCGGGGACGGGCGGCTGAGCGTCCTCGCCCGTCTCGCGCTCGGCATCGCGCGGGCCGAGCGCGGCCGTTGGCGTCAGGCCTCCGCCGTACTGCGGGAGGCTCTGTCCGGGCTCGCCGAGGCCGGCGACGGCGACGAGGAGGCGCGCGTACGGGCCGGGGCCTGGCTCGCGTTCTGCGCTCTGGGCCTCGGCGAACCCGGCCGCGCGGCGCGGGAGTTCGCGTGCGTGGCGGCGGAGGTCCGGCGGTGGGACGACCTGCGCCACGGCGCGGCCCTGAGCGAGCTCACGGCGCGTGCGCTCGGCGCGGCGGGGTCGCCGGAGAAGGCGGCCCGTGCCCATGAGCGGGCCGCCGACCTGTGGCGGTCGGCCGATGACCACACCGCCGCGGCGCGTTCCCTGCGCGGCCGCGCCCGGCAGGTACGGAAGGTGTGGGGCGCGGCCGCCGCCGAGGTGGTCGAGGCGGAGGCCCGACGGGAGGCGGGACGCGGGCGGCCGGGTGACGCCCGGGAACCGGACGGCGCCCGGGCGTGGCTGCACGGGCTGCCCGAGCCGTACGGGCCGCCCGGCCGCTACCAGGTGGACGTGTACGGCGAGGTGGGCGGGACCGGAACCGGGCCCCGCGGCCCGCGGCGCCGCGAGGAGCAGAGTGTGACCCGAGTACAGGGGTGCGTGTGAACAGAGTGATCGACGGCCGTTTCGAACTGGTGGAGCGGCTGGGTGGCGGCGGGATGGGGACGGTGTGGCGCGCCCGCGACCTGGCCCTCCACCGTGACGTGGCGGTCAAGGAGGTGCGCCCGCCGGACCCGGCGATGGCGGAGCACGACGTCGAGGGCGCCCGGACCCTGCGGGCGCGCGTGCTGCGCGAGGCACGCGCCCTCGCCAGGATCGACCACCCCAACGTGGTGACGATCCATCACATCGTGGACGCGGGCGAGGGCACCTACCCCTGGCTCGTGATGGAGCTGGTCACCGGCGGCTCCCTCCAGGACCGGCTGGAGCGGGGCACGATGACGCCCGCCGAGGCCGCCGCGCTCGGCCGCGAGCTGCTGTCCGCCCTGCGCGCCGCCCACGAGCGGGACATCGAGCACCGCGACGTGAAACCCGCCAACGTCCTCCTGCGGCCGGACGGGCGGCCGGTGCTCACCGACTTCGGCATCGCGGCGATCCGCGAGTCCACCGTCCTGACGGCCTCGGGCTCCATCATCGGCTCGCCGGACTACATGGCGCCCGAGCGGATCCGCGGCGGCACGAGCGGTCCGGCCGCCGACCTCTGGTCGCTCGCCATGCTCCTGTACGTGGCGGTGGAGGGCCGTCACCCGCTGCGCCGGGAAAACACCCTGGCCACCCTCGCCGCCGTCCTCTCCGACGACGTGCCCCCTCCCCTGCGGGCCGGAGCGCTGACCGGCATACTGACCCGGCTGCTCGTACGGGACCCCGCCGCCCGACCCGACGCGGACGAACTCGACCGCGCACTGACGGCCGCCGCGACGGCCGCCCCGGCGGAGGGCTCGGCGGAGGGCTCGGCGCCCGAGGGCTCGGCGGCCGAGGGGGCGGCGCCCGAGGGC
This sequence comes from Streptomyces sp. NPDC006197, assembly GCF_040613865.1. Taxonomy (NCBI): domain Bacteria; kingdom Bacillati; phylum Actinomycetota; class Actinomycetes; order Kitasatosporales; family Streptomycetaceae; genus Streptomyces; species Streptomyces sp. NPDC006197. Next base: position 38,980 of record NZ_JBEXSZ010000007.1, read on the forward strand.
TCGGCGCCTGAGGGGGCGACGGGCGAAGGGGCGGCCGAGGGGGCGGCCTCCGCAGCGGGAGGGACGACCTCGTTCCGGCTCGCGCCGCCGAGCGCGGCACCGCCGAGCACTGCCCCGGCGGGCGCGGCGCCGGTGAAGGCCGTGGCAGTGGGCCCCGCGCCTGGGGAAGCCGCGCCGGCGACGGACGTTCCGGTGGCGGTCGCCCCGGGGAGGGGTGCCTCGACGGACGCCGCTCCGGCGGGGACTCCTCCAGCGGGGGCGCCCCCGGTGGGGACCGCTCCAGTGGGGACCGCTCCAGTGGGGACCGCTCCAGTGGGGACCGCTCCAGTGGGGACCGCTCCAGTGGGGACCGCTCCAGTGGGGACCGCTCCAGTGGG
>NZ_JBEXSZ010000007.1:39454-49578 GCF_040613865.1 Streptomyces sp. NPDC006197
GGGACCGCTCCGGTGGCGGCCGTGCCGTCCGCCGTCGTCGGACGGAAGCGGCGCGGGCGCCTCGGCCGCTTCCTGGGGGCGGCCGCCGTCGTCGTGCTCGCCGTCGGGATTCCCGTGGCCGCGATGAACTGGGAGTGGCGGCCGGCCGACCCAGGGAGCGGGCCGAGCACCGCCGCTCCCTCGCGGCAGGGCCCGGACGCACGGCACCCCACCACGTCGGCGCCCGCACAGGAGACGGCCCCGGAGAAGCCCGACCTGCTGACGGCCGACGGGGTCCGGACCGCCGTGGCGGCCGTCAAGGCGGCGTCGGGCGGGGCGAAGGTCACCAGCTTCGTCGTGTACCCGGACTACGCGGTGGCCGAGTGCCTCGTCAAGGGCAGTACGAAGCGGTACGACCGGTACATGTACCGGGGCGGTGACGTGGCCGTCCGGCAGGGACCCGGCGGCACCGCCTTCCCGGGCGCCGTCCCGGCCGACCTGGACGCGTTCTCGTGGGACGCGCTCCCGGCGCTCGTGAAGCGCGCCGACAAGGAGCTCGGCGTCGACGAGCCGACGAGCCGCTACGTCGTCCTCACACCGGGTTCGACGCTCCTCGGCAGCGAGGCGGGGCTCAGCGTCTACCTGTCCGACACGTACGGCGTGGCCTATCTGACGGCCGACGCCAAGGGCCGGGTGACCGCCACCTATCCCCGCAAGGACTGACCTGCCGCCCTCTCGTCCCTGACGACCAGCGAGGCCAGTCCCGCCCGGGTCTCCACCCCCGTCTTGCGGTAGACCCGGGCGACATGGCTCTCGACCGTGCGGGGGCTCAGACAGAGCCGGTCGGCCACGGCCCGGTTGGTGAGCCCCTCCGCCACCAGGGCCGATATCTCCCGCTCGCGCGGGGTGAGGACGGCGAGCCGGCCGCCGGTGCCGTCGCCCCGGGGCGGCGCGGGCCGGGTCCGGTCGGCCAGGTCCACCAGCATGCGGGCGCCCGCCTCGACGGCCAGCCGGCGGCCCCCGCGCCAGGCGCCGGCGGCCTGCTCCGCGTCGCCCGAGGCCTGGAGCTGCGGGGCGGCGAGGAGCAGGCCCTGGGCCTCGCGCAGGACCGCACCGGAGCGCGCGCTGTCCGCCGCCGCCTCGGTGAACTCCCGGGCGGCGGCCGCCGGTTCGCCCCGCCGGTCCAGGACCCGGCCCCAGGCCCGCCGCGCCGCAGCCCTCTGGACGGGCAGCCCGAGCGACTCCGCTTCCGCGAGGGCCCTGCGGGCGACCCGCTCGGCCTCCGGGAGGTCCCCGGCGGCGAGGGCGGCGCCCGTGAGGACTTCGAGGTAGCCGGGGCGCAGGGAGGGCTGGAGCCGGGAGAGGTCCCGGTCGCCCCCCGCTCGCAGGAGCACCTCCCGCACCCGGTGCGGGTCCTGGTCGAGCGGGACGGTGTGGGCGAGCATGCAGCGGGCCTGGGTGGCCCACCAGCCTTCGGCGGTCCCGACGGTCGCCGCGGCCTCCTCGGCGGCGGTCGGCACCTCGGGGTCGCCGAGCGGCCGGGCGTGCAGGAGCACCGTGGCCCGGATCGCCCGGCTGAAGCCGACGAGTTCGGCGCCGCCCAGGGAGCGGGCCACCGCGAGGGCCTCCTCGGCCCGGTCGAGCGCGGTGCCGACCCTGCCCGTCAGGAGGTGGACGTACGCCGAGCAGAGCAGGAGCTGCGAGAGGGCGAAGGGGCGTCCGGCGCGGCGGGCCATCGCGATGCCCCGGGTGGTGTGCCGCTCGGCCGTCCCGTACCGCTCCAGGAAGGCCTCGCTCCAGCCGAGGCGCACCAACGACTCGGGGTGGTCGGCCAGTCGGCCGTCGGTGAAGGAGTCGGTGAGGGCCGCGGCCTCGGCGGCGTGGGCACGGGCGGCCGCGGTCTTGCCCTCGTACACCTCGCCGAGGGCGGCCAGCGTCAGGACCTCGGCGGTTCCCGCGTCGTCGTGGAGCCGTCGGGTCGCGTCGAGGGTCTCCGCGACCACGGGGCGGACCTCGGGGTAGCGGGCGGCGAACAGGGCGCGGCAGCCCCACTCGACGACGAGCCGGGTCCGCAGGTCCGGCCGGGGCCCGGGGGCCCGCTCCAGTTCACGGCGGAGCAGGGCGTCCGCCTCGGGGTAGCGGCCGAGGTGGCGCTCCATGAACGCGCAGAGCAGCACGGCCGAGGTCCGCGGCTCCGCGCCCTCCGTCCCTCCCTCGCCGTGGCCGTCGTCGATGAGGCGGTGGAGGAGGTTCCGGCTCTCCGCGACGCGCCCCGCCGAGCCCAGGGCGCCGGCCCGCTTGAGCGTCAGCTCGCGCCGGGTGCCGTGGTGTTCGGGGAGGTCGGGCAGCAGGTCGAGCACGGCACCCAGCCAGTCGGCGGCGCGCGAGGGGTCGGCCGCCGTGATGCGCTCGGCGGCCTCGACCAGTGCGGCGGCGGTGGCCGGGTCCCAGACGGCCGCGGCCCGCACGAGGTGCGGGGCCCGCTCGGTCACGGGCGCTCCCGCCGCGGCGAGCGCCGCGGCGGACCGCCGGTGCAGCTCCCGGCGGCGCCAGGGGTCGAGCGTGCCGAGCAGCAGCTCGGACAGTGCGGGATGCCGCAGCGCGAGGACACGTCCGTCGTGCTCGGCGCGGACGAGATCCCGCCGGCCGAGCTCCCGCAGCGCCGCGCCGACCACCGCCGGCACGGACGGGCCCGGGGCCGCGCCGGACGCCTCGCGCGGCGCAGGCGAACGGAAGGCCACGCCGGGCGCCCCGCGCGGCAGCGACGGCGACGGGCGGGGAGCGTCGCCGTCGCTGCCCGCCCGGCGCGAGGGACGCGGCGCTCCGTCGGCCCCCTCCCCGGTCGGCCGCCCCGAGTACCCGCCGGGCCCCGGCCGGGGTACCGGCGACAGGCCGGCACCGGTGTCCTCGCGGGTGACGGTCGCGAGCAGTTCGGGAGTCGCGCGGGGGCCGAGTACCGCCACGGCCTCCACGAGCGACCGCTCCGTCCGGCCCAGGGGGGCGAGTTCGTCGAGCAGGGCGGCCATCGGTGCGGGGCCGGACGCCTCGCCCCGGGACGCGCGGGCGAGGGCGAGGGCGCGGTGGTAGAGCGGGTTTCCGCCGCTGGCGGCGTGGAGGTCCCGCATCGGCTCGGACGGCAGCCCGGCGCCGGGCCCCTGGGCGCACTCCTCGGGCGTCAGCGGGCCGAGCGCCAGTCTCGCGAGGGTCTCCGCGTCGTCGGCGCGCGCGAGGGCGGAGGCCAGGGCGGGCGGGGTCTGGCGCTCGCGCCGGGCCAGGACGAGGAGGAGGGGCGCCCTCGGCGGGTGCCGGAGGAGGTGGTCCACGAGCGCCATGGAGGCGGCGTCCGCCTCGTGGAGGTCGTCGAGCACGAGCACGAAGCCGGGTGCCACGACCCGCCCCAGCGCCGTCGCGATCCGCCGCACCGGCGCCGCGCGCTCGACGAGCTCCGCGAGTCCGGCCAGGTCCGGTGCCGTGGCGTGGTCGCGGGGGTCCAGGTCGGCGAAGGCGTCCACGAAGGGCTGGAAGGGGGTGCCGTCCGCCGGGGCCGGGTCCGCCCGGCCGTGCAGGACGGTCGCGCCGCGCCCCCTGGCCCGTACCGCGAATTCGGCGAGGAGGCGGGTCTTCCCGATGCCCGGCTCGCCCGTGACGTCCGCGACCGCCGGGCCCGCCCCGTCGGCCCGGGCCCTCGACAGCGCGTCGAGGCGGGCGAGTTCCCGCTCGCGCCCGGCGAAGGGCGCGCGGTCGGCGCACCCCGGATCCGCGAAAGTGTCCACGTACAGTCCCCCTGTCCCGCGCCTGCCCCTGTTCCTGCCCCTCTCGTTTCTCAGTTGTACGGCACGCCACCGACAACGGTCTCGCGTCCTCGGGCTCGGTGATGAGTCCGCCGCGGCAGACGACCAGGATGTCGGGGTTGACCCGCTCGGCCGCGTCGCGCATCTCCTGGACGGCCGTGGCGGCGGCCCGCCGGGGGTCGAAGACGTACGGGACGGAGGCGCCGGCCGCCGCGCTCCCCGTCCTTCTGGAGTGCGCGGGGCGCGCTGCCGGGTGACGGCTCGTCCGGCCCCGGGGTCCGCGGGGCTCAGGGGTGCATCCGGGCTCCCTTGAGCACCTTGTCGACCGCGTTGCGCGGCCCGTACACGGCGAGGCCCGCCAGATCGAGCCGTCCCGTGCCCACGGCCCGTACGGCGGCGCGGTTGTCGCGGTCGTTGCCGGTGGCGAAGAGGTCGGTCGTGAACACCGCCCGGGGCAGCGAGCGGGAGAGGGCGCGGCCGTGGGCGGCGGTCAGCGTCTCCTTGGTCCCCTCGAAGACCAGGACGGGCTGCCGGAACATCGGCAGGTACGGGGTGTCGTCGGCGTCGGCGTACGGTTCGCCGATCACCTCGGGGAGCTCCGTGCCGAGTCCGCTGACCAGGAAGGCCGTCACGTTCAGCCGCTGCCAGGTCTCCAGGTCCTCGCGCAGCAGCACGGCGATCTTGGTGTCGAAACGTACGGGCGTGTCGTCGGTCGTCGTCATGCCCCGAGACTGCCGCCGGCCCCGTCGCGCGGTCTTGTACATTCCTTGCATGGTGACCGCGCGACGGCCTCGCAGTGAGCATCATCGAGTACTGACAATGTAGGCCTTGACCAGCTCATTCCCTTCTTTCAGCACTGTCAGGGCCTTCCCCGCTCACGCGGCGAGAAGTTCCTGGATCCCCCCTGGGACACACGTGAAAGTCCCTGAGAAATCCCCGGGATGCGCCTGCCTCCCCTCTCTTCCGGGGGAAGCAGGACCCTCCGGAGCGACTGGCAGCACACCCAATCCCAGGGGCAACAGCGTGCCCCTTGACTACCCTTTCTCGCAGCCCGACGGCGTGTACTGGCAGCCGTGGCGACCGGCTAGCAGTCGAGGGCCCCCTGGGACGGGCCTGCCACGAGCCGAAGGGTGCGATGCCCCATCTCCTCGCGACATCAGTCACCGTCAAGACGACTTGCCTCCTGCTCACCAGGCAGCACCTTCATCCGAGGACGTCATGCCCTACAGCAGCGACAAAACTCGCCACACACAATGAGCCTTTTCCAACCTCACGCTGACGCGCGATGAAGGACGAGAACGGCCTGGACGATCGCGGTGATGCGGTTGGCGCTACAGCGGAGCTTCCACAGGAGGCGCCAGCCCTTCAGCGTGGTCATGGTCTGCTCGCCAAGGCAGCGGATCTTGGCGTGCGTGCTGCTGTGTCGCCGCTGCCATCGCTTGAGGCGACGGCAGCGAAAGGGCACCGGGACCGGACGGCCGGCGCCCTGATACGCCTTGCCCGCCCAACACTTGAGTTCGGCAGCGGCGAGGGCCTCAACGATCCCGTGAGTGCGGGCGGGATCTCCCCTCCCCGGACAGCGAGTCGTCCCGTCAGATACCGCAGGGTGCGACTGGACAGGTCGATCGACGACGAGCAGACAAGCACGCGAAGCTCCTGGTGGCTGCGGGCGATCATGGTCGAGAACCCGTCTACCAGGAGCTTCGTCGTTCCGCAGATCCGTCCAACGCACAGTCAGCAACGGCAGGGCGGAAGAGGCTCAGTGGCCGGTCATCGACCCCTCTCCTTGGCGAAATACGCGGCCGCCTTCCGCAGAATCTCCCGCCCCAGCTCACAGACCTGCTTGCGCAAGCGCCGCAGTGCCGCAGTTCCTCGCGCTCCGCTGGGTTCAGCGGGCTCTCACCACCCGCGGCCGCTTCCGCCCTCGAGCGCGCGCCCCACCGACGCAACGACTCCGGGTCGACACCCAGCTCCCGCACCGCCGACCCGATACGCCGTCCACTGGACTCCACCAGCGCGACCGCGTCCCGCTTGAACTCCTCCGAGTACCTCGCAGTACCCATGAGGGCATCCTCTCCCCGAACCCAAAAATCCGCTTCTCAGAAGTGCCCACAATTCGGGGTATTATCAATCTTGCCAGATTCTCCTTTTGTTCGTACACCGACCCGCGGGGTTGCGTGCGATCACGGCCCGTCACCAAGCAAAGGGTGTTGGCCCCGAGAGTCTTGGCGTCGCGGCGGCAACAGGGCGGTGAAATGCTCAGAAGGCCCCATCCCCATTTTCTCGGCGATCAGCGCACGAAACGTCTCGTAGTGCCGGTACGCCTCCACCGCGTTACCCTCGGCCAGATGCACAGTCACCACGGCCCGGTGTGCGCTCTCCCTCAGCGGCTCCATCCGGACGCAGGTGAGCGCGGCCTCCAATGCCAGGGCATATCGGCCACGGCTGGCCAGAAGCGTGCTCAGGGTCTCAATCGCGTGCATCTTCAACTGATGCAGCCGTTCCCGTTCGAACATGACCCATTCCTCACCCCAGCCTGGCAGCAGATCACCGCAGGAGAACAAGTCGAGGGGAAGTTCCTCACCGAACGTCTCGGGGGCATTGACCAACTGCAGGGCCATTCGGGTGAAGGCATGGACATCGACCTGCACACCATTTGACAGCGCCAGGGTGTCCCCGCGCGCTTCCACGACCGGCGAGTGTCCGCGGTTCAGCCGCCACAGCGTGGTGCGCAGGCTCCCTTGCGCATGTCCCTCGGTGACGTCGGGCCAGAGCGTGCCAGCGACAACGGTGCGGCTTGCGGCGCACTGGAGCCCCAGGTAGGCGATGAGCCGCTGCCCGTTCGGTGTAACGGAGACAGCCCCGGCGGCACACTCGAAGCGGAAGGGGCCGAGTAGCCGCACATACGAAGGCAGCGCTGCTGTATCCATGCCTATCCTCGTCCGGTGAGGCCGGTCGCTGGAGCGGCTGCGCGCACGTGCATGGCTAGGTGACATCGGTACTGCCTCCATACTCACGCCGTCGCCCTCCCGCCTACCACCAGCTCACCCACAATTTTCTCTTTCGGGGATTTCGCTTTGACCATGATCGACCGGCGATGCCGTTGATTCCCGTATCCGTCAGGTGGTGTCGCCCGGCCAGGGAAGCTCGCCGCGGGCGAGGAGGATCAGGCCAAGGTGGCCGACTGGGGCAACCTCGTATATGCCGAGCAGCACCGGCGGCACGGCAAACTTCTTGCCCAGGACGTATCGAACTGCTGGTGGAGCCTGACTCACCCTCCTTGCAGCTGACACCGCTTACCGCCTGGCGCACCGGATACCCGGTCGGGGCGAGTTCGGTCACCTGCATCGGCGTAGCCGAGGGAACCGCGTACGTGACGGCGCCAGCATCCCCTCAACGCGACGCAAGGAACTGCAGGCAGATGAATCGCACTGCGCAACAGCTGCCGCTCGCGTGGCGCGCCTTCGCTGGCACCAACCAGGACCTCGCCACCCTTGGTGAGCTCCTTCACCCCCCGGTCGCTTGCCGCCTCCTGGCCAGAGCTGTGCTCGGGAAGCTCCGCTGAACTGCCCAAGCTGCCTCTGCGGTGGCCGCCGCCCAGCAGTCGGCACCTGCGCTTACGGCGTGCATCAGGTTCACGCTTCGCTTATTTAAGAAGATGACAGTCGATGATTGCGAGGCAGCGTTCATGAGCTTCCACGTCTACCCCGATCCGCAGACCGCCGCGCTGACGGTGGCCTCTGACACTACTGCCCTCACTTCAATTAGCCAGCTGGCTGGTACACCCCCTATGATCTACTCTAATTACACCAAAGCGATGTACATCCGGGTGAGTATGTTCGGCGGGACCAGCCCGCCGACGCTGTTCGTCAAAGCCGGCACCGGCGTTCCGGTCCAGGCGAAGGGGCAGTTCTCTCCAGTGTTCCGGGGCCCCGCTTCGACCGACTACGTCGGTGACGTGAGGTTGATCAGCAGCGTGGAGAACGTTTACGAGATCTACATGTTGTTCGATCAGGACTCCTCCGAAATGTGGCAGCTGGGCATCAGGAACAACGACCATGCAAACGACCGGGACTTCACCTGGGTGGTGGCTGATTCGGCCGCCGAGACGGCACAGCCTTGGATCGTTGTCATGCCGGGAGAGCTGTCCTATCACTGGCTGGATGACAAGCCCATCGACCAGAACACGCAGGTGTCCAACAAGGGGACCGGGACGCTGAACATCACCGCGGTCACCCCGGCCCTGACTGCCGGGTTCGCAGTGAGCAGCAGCCTGCCCCTCAAGATCAAGCCCTCCGGTACGGAGCTGCTGACGGTCACCTTCACTGCACCGGCCGCCCCATCACCTGCCGACGGCTCGCTCACCGCGATCACCGACCTCACCGCATCGCCACCCGACACCACGGCGGGCATCAGCGACGGCCACAACCAGCGACTCGGTCTCACCGCAACCAAGCAACTTCCTGACCTGACCCCGCTGCTGGCCACCACACCTGGGCACGTCTCGGCGGACCCCGCCGACCTCACCACTCTGCGGCGGCGGTCCTGGTTCCCACCTCCCGCCTGACCAGAGAAACGTAGAAGGCAGGACGGCATGGCGGCTACAGAGGGATCCCCCGCCACACCGCTCCCTGAGCCTTCCCAACGTGACTGGGGGCTCTGGGGTTGGCGTGGCAGAACGGCGAAGCTCCTGGTAAATGAGTTGTCGACCAAGATCAACCTTCGCTGCTAGGAGCTTCGTGCACTTGTCTGCCCGTCAGGACTGGACCCGTCCACTTCGGCGCTGCGGCTGCTGCGGGAGCTGACCGCTCGGCTGCGACGGACCGGCACCCGCTGGCGGCGGCTCGTCTGCGACCGCCAAGCGCTGACGGACTTGGCCCACCTGCGCTGCGGTCACACCTTCGCCCAATTCGCGGCCGGTTCGGCGTCGGCCTGGCCATCGCTCACCGCCACGTCACCGAGGCCGTGGGCGTCTTGGCCGTCCTCGCACCCCACCCTCCAGCGGACCGAGGCGGTTGCCGCACAAGGCGTTCGTCATCCTGGACGGCACCCTGTTGCCCATCGACCGCATCGCGGCCGACCGCCCCTTCCACTCCGGCAAGCACCGCAAGCACCGCATGAATCTCCAGGTCCTCGCCGACCCGTTTGGGAAGCTCACCTGGGATTCGCCAGCCCTGGCAGACGCGGTCCATGACATCAATGCAGTCCCCACCCACGGCCTGCTCGACGTCCTCAGCACCGGTAGCATTCGGTACTGGGCCGACAAGGCGCACCATGGCGCCGGGCCCGCCGTCCGCGTCCCCTTCCGTGGGCGCTGGAACAAGCTCTCCGCCGGGAAGAAGGCCGTCAACCGCGCCACGCGAAGGTCCGCGCGCTCGGTGAACAGGCCATGGTCACCCTCAAGTCCTGGCGCCTGCTGCGGAAGCTCCGCCGCAGCACCACCCGCATCACCGACCTCGTCAAGGCCGTCCTCACCCTGGAACTGACCGCCTCAACCTGAGGAGGACACCGCACTGCTTCCTCTACTCCTGACGTGTTTGATACGTCGAACCTCTTCCACGTTTCGTCCATGCTCAATCGGCAGTGAGCCCTTCCCCACCTCACGCTGATGTGTGGTGAAGGACGAGTACAGCCTTCACCGCGTCGGTGATTCGGTTGGTGCCGCAGCGGAGCTTCCGCAGGAGACGCCGGCCCTTAAGGGCGGCCATGGCCCGCTCGCCCGGCAGCGGATCTTGGCATGGGCCGTGTGCTGACGGCGCTTTCCTCTCTTGAGGCGGCGGCCCCGAAAGGGGGCCCAGACGAGTCCGTCGGCGCCCTGGTACGCCTGGTCGGCCCACCATCTGAGCCCCGCGTCGGCGAGGGCTTCGGTGATCCCGTGCTGCCCGACGACGGTCAGGTCATGGGTCGAGCCGGGAAGTGCTGGCGAGGCCCGGAGCAGCCGTCCGAGCGGGTCGGTGAGGACCTGCACGTTCATGCCGTGGCGTTTGCGTTTCCCGGAGCAGTACGGGGTGTCGGCGGCGACGCGGTCGATCGGCAGCAGGGTGCCGATCGAGGATGACGAACGCCTTCGTCCGGATCGTTCTTATGACCTCGGCTAAAAACGGAGCGAGGACGGACAGGACCTCCACGGCTTCACGTAGGTACCGGTAGACGGTCGCAATCCCGATGCCGAATCCGACGGCAAGCCGGGCGCATGTGTCACCGCGCCGCCGGTGGGCCAGGGCGAGCGGGGCCTGACGCGCGGCGGAAAGGCGCCGCTGGCGCGTCCCGGGCTCCGCCGCCCGACTGGCGGCCGGCCGGTCAGGAACCGCAAGGTGCGGCCGGACAGATCGATCGAGGACGGGTGCGCAAGCC
>NZ_JBEXSZ010000007.1:49676-107374 GCF_040613865.1 Streptomyces sp. NPDC006197
AGCCCGCGAAGCTCCTGGCAGACACGGACGATCTTGGTCGAGAACCCGTCCACCAGGAGCTTCATCGTTGCACAGGACTGCCCAACTCGCCTTCCACACCGCTGGCTTGGAAAAGACTCACGGTGGAGAGCGGTGGTCCGCGGTGACGGGACTGATCCTCGGAACGGCCATCGCCGCTTCCCTTCCTCCCCGGCGCTATACGGCGAAGAGAAGTCGTTTGTGGTAGATGTTCGTGACGCCGTTGTGGTCGGCCGCCCAGAAGATCCAGTTTGCTTTGCCGGAGGCGACCACAGTAAAAGCGACGTTGGGGTATGGGTTAGCAAGGTACGGGGTGGAGTGGACTGGTGAAGTATCCAACTGCCGCGTCGCGCCCCACTTTCCGTTGACCGGATTGCTGCGCATCACCGCGAGGTCGCTCGTGAAGCTCCCAGTGCCGTCTTCGTCACCTACGGCCCAGAACAGCCAGATCGCTCCATCCTCGTCCTCCACAGCGTGCGGATTGAACCGGTTCGGACTGTGACCGTACTCGGTGGGTTCGTACGGCAGCTCGTGATCGTCCACGATGTCCAAGATGTCCAAGATCTCGCAGGAGCCCGACTGGAGGACGCAGGCCCACAGGGCGCTGCCGGTTACCTCGGTACTCCAGAACACCCACACGACACCGGTACGGGTACACAACACGAACGGCGTCCGGTAGCCAGTATGCACGCCGACGTGACCCGGGTAGGTGACATCCCCCGTCTCCGGATCGAACCTCAGGATTGTCAGGCCTTCGTGGCTTGGGAAGGCCGCCCAGACCTTGCCATCGGGGTCGACAGCTGCATGGAATTCGTGTTTGAAGGAGTCATTGATGATGGCGGACAGCTCGCGTCCCTCAGGGTCCTTCCAGGCGTTGGTGGTGTTTTTCCATCGGCGGTAGTACCAGCGTCGTGTCGTCGACCGATAGAAGAAGACGGTCGTCAGGTCGCCGGTCACCGTCAGGAACGGAGAGGTCTCGTCGACACCCGGGGTGGCCGCCACTGGAATTTCTGCCGCACTCGCGAGACCGCCCAGCGGCGCGCGTTTCATGACCACGTCCGCAGCGCCGACGGCCCCCGCCTGATAGGCGACCAGGAGCGGCCCGTCGGGCAGGAGGACCGCGTGCGGGTTCACGTGCGTGCCACCGGAGCTGATCTGCTGAGGAGCGGCGAAGCCGCCGTGGCCGTTGGCCAAGTCCATCCGGCTGGCGAAGATCTGGTCAGATCCCCCGCTCTGTTTACCGGACCAGACAGCCGTCAGGCCGCCACTTCCGTCGGCGAGGAAGGCGCGGCTCATCTCCTGGGGTGCCGGGGAGACTGCGACGGGGGTCTCGGGTGTGGTGGGAAGTTCTCCTCGCATCAGGGCGTTGATGGCTTCTCGCAGGCTGACTGGGGGTCGCCCTCCGCCTCGGCGGTACTCTGCCAGGTCAGTGCCCAGAACGTCCTCGACCAGACTCGCGGGCGGGATCAGCAGACGCCGCTCGCGGCGGTCGGTGACGTCGCTGGGCTGCACGAGTGTGTCGCCCATGCGGCGCTGGATGAAGGCAAGGGCGGTGTATGCGTGCGACGGGTCGAAGTCGGCGTCTCCGAGGCGGGGCAGCGCGTCGCCGGCCCGGGTCCGGACGACCCATTCGCGTTTGTACCGGGCGCACCCCGCCGCTCCTACATGTCGAGTACGCCGACGACCTGGCCGCCGCTGACCTCCCCGGTCGTACGGAACCCCAGCCGTTCGTAGAAGGCGCCGGGCCCGTCCTCGCCGGGCTCCCAGGTCACGTGGAGCAGCCGCTCGCCGCGCCGGCGCAGCTCGTCGCGTACGGCTTCGACGGCGAAGCGCCCGTACCCCTTGCCCTGGGCGTCGGCGGCGATGTTGAGCCGCCAGAGGCCGCTGCGCCGGTCGTCCGGGTCCCGCTCCTCGTTCCACGGGAGGTCGAGGAAGGCCATCAGGAAGCCGACGAGCTCGTCGCCGTCGAAGATCAGCCGCGGCCAGGCGTTCTCCCCGAAGGCGTAGGCCTCCGCGAGGGACTTCACGACGGGGGCGACGTTGCGCTCCTGATGGGGATGGACGCGCAGGTCGAGGGCGGCGTCGACATTGGCGGGGGTGACCCGCTCCAGGCGGAGTGACGTGCTCATGCGGTGGACGGTAACGAGTCGCCACTGTCTCCGCCCGCCAATATCGGGCAGGCCCGCTACGGCCGGAAGAACATCACCGAGCGCAGCTTCAGCCGCTCACTGGCCGGGCGGCCGTGGGGCCGGAGGGTCCAGGAGTCACCCGAGCAGTCGGTCCCCGTGAAGACCATCGCGTACTCGTCGGTGTCGTTGTGCGGCGCGAAGGCGGGCTCGGAGGCGTCCGGGTCGGCGGCCTCGGCGATCGTGATGCACTCGCCGCTCGCCGGGTCGTGCAGCGCGATCCACTCCTGGGCGCCGGTGATCCCGACGAACCGGTAGCTGAAGTCTCCGGTGGCTGCGTGGGCGGGGGAGGCCAGGGCGGCGGTGAGGGCGAGTGCGCCGCAGACGGCGGCGACGGAGTGGCGGAGACGCACGGGGTTCTCGTTTCGATGGAGACGACCAAGGTCGCCCCACCCCTAACCCCGCCCCCCACCCCATAAGCGGCACACCGCAGCCGGAAGGTTTCGCCCTCACTCGTCCGGCGCAAGGACGGGGTCTACGGGGTGAAGACCTCTTCGAGACGGTGGATCGCCCCGTCGTCCCCGGTCTCGTACCGGAAGACGAGCCCCGAGTCGGGGTGGGCGTTCACCCAGTCGATCAGCTCCTGCACACCGATCCGCTGGTTCTCGGCGCTGGCGACGATCGGGTTGGTGGCGGTGACGTACGCGGCCTGGTCGAGGGCCCAGCGGCTCTCCTCGCCGGTGACGACGAACGGCCCTCCGTCGGAGTCGGGCGACCCGCAGCCCCAGGCCCCGTGCTGGACGACGAGGTTCACCTTGCCGGTGCTGCCGTCGAGCTCCTCGATCCGGTAGAGGGCGAACTCGTCGGGGTCGACGTCGTCGGGCCCGGGCGTCGAGTCGACACAGCCGGCGGGGGCAGGCTTGGCGGTGGGCTTCGGCGCGGGCGCGGGCTTGGAGGTCTTCGGGGAGGCCGGCTTCTTCACGGCCGGAGCGACGGTCGGGGCGGCGGTCGGCGCGTCGGTGGGAGCGGCGGTCGGCGTGCCGCCCCCACCCGATCCGGCCGGTCCGGGAACGGAGGTGCTCGTGGCGGGCGCGCTCGGCGCGGCACCGCCGGCGGCGGCACCGCCCTGCTGACACCCGGTGAGCACGGCGGCAAGCGCACCGGCGGCGAGCGCGAGGGCAACGGGTCTGAGACGGTCGGCGTTCATCGGGAAGCCCCTCTTTCACGGGCGACCGCCCATACGGCCACCCCCTCGGCCGGAACGTAGCAACGCCCCCACCACCGCGAAAGCGCCGAACCCCGCCCTGTCACAGACCTGGTACGCCCACCGGACACCGCCCGAACAAGACGAAGCCCCCGCCCGCCGGAAACCGGCGGACAGGGGGCTCCTTGAGGCGCGAAGGCTACTTCTTGCCCTGGTTCTTGACGGCCTCGATGGCGGCCGCGGCGGCCTCCGGGTCGAGGTAGGTGCCGCCCGGGTTGAGGGGCTTGAAGTTCTCGTCCAGCTCGTAGGAGAGCGGGATGCCCGTCGGGATGTTGAGGCCCGCGATGTCGGCGTCCGAGATGCCGTCCAGGTGCTTCACCAGGGCGCGGAGGCTGTTGCCGTGGGCGGCGACCAGGACCGTGCGGCCGGCGAGGAGGTCCGGGACGATCGAGTCGTACCAGTAGGGGAGCATCCGCTCGACGACGTCCTTGAGGCACTCGGTCTGCGGGCGCAGCTCCGGCGGGATCGTCTGGTAGCGGGCGTCGTGGGCCTGCGAGTACTCGCTGTCGTCGGACAGGGCCGGCGGCGGGGTGTCGTACGAGCGGCGCCACAGCATGAACTGCTCCTCGCCGAACTCGGCGAGCGTCTGGGCCTTGTCCTTGCCCTGGAGGGCGCCGTAGTGGCGCTCGTTGAGGCGCCACGAGCGGCTGACCGGGATCCAGTGGCGGTCGGCGGACTCCAGCGCGAGCTGCGCGGTGCGGATGGCGCGCTTCTGGAGGGAGGTGTGCAGCACGTCGGGCAGCAGGCCGGCGTCCTTGAGCAGCTCGCCGCCGCGCGTCGCCTCCTTCTCGCCCTTGGCGGTGAGGTTCACGTCCACCCATCCGGTGAACAGGTTCTTCTCGTTCCACTCGCTCTCGCCGTGGCGGAGGAGGATCAGCTTGTACGGTGCGTCGGCCATGCGTACGAGCCTAATAGACCGCTGACGATTGACGCGCGTCGTCAATTCGCTGGCGTCCGACGTATGAGATGCGTAAGTTACGGGAGCTGGAAGCAGGGCTTACGTACAGCAGGGGGCCGCCACACATGTCCATCGATTCGCTCAGACGATCAGCCCGGGCGTCGGTCTCCGGCCTCCCGCAGGGCTTCTGGTGGCTCTGGCTGTCGACCCTGGTCAACCGGACCGGCGCCTTCGTCCTGACCTTCCTCTCCCTCTACCTGACCGTCGAGCTCGGACACTCCGCCTGGTTCGCCGGACTCGTCGTCGCCCTCCACGGCCTCGGCGGCGTGGCCGGATCCCCGCTCGGCGGCATGCTCACCGACCGCTGGGGCCGCCGGCCCACCATGGTCTCCATGCACCTCGCGGCCGCCGCCTGCGCCGCCGCCCTCGCCGTCGTCACCAGTGCCTGGAGCATCGCCCTCGTCGTGCTCCTCATGGGCGTCGCCACCCAGGCCGTCCGCCCCTCCATCAACGCGACCATCGCCGACATGGTCCCCGCCCACGACGTGCGCCGGGCGTACTCCCTCAACTACTGGGCCCTCAACCTCGGCTTCGCCATCGCCTCCATCGGCGGCGGCGCCGCCGCCTTCCTCGGCTACCGCACCCTCTTCGTCGTCGACGCCGTCGCCACCCTCCTCTGCGCCGTCATCGTCTTCCTCCGGCTTCCCGAGACCCGTCCCGAGGCCGCCGTCAGCGCCCAGGGCGAGCCGGTCGTCGAGGAGAAGGTCAGCATGCTCACCGTGCTGCGCGACGCGCCCTTCCGCACGCTCGTCCTCCTCAACCTCCTCGTCTGCCTCGTCTTCACCGCCCCGTGGATCGGCCTGCCGCTCACCATGGCGGGCCAGGGCCTCTCCCCCTCCTCGTACGGCGTCGTCATCGCCGTCAACGGCATCGTGATCGTCGGCTTCCAACTGCTCGTCAACAAGCTGACCGACAAGCGCTCGCCGGTCCTCCTGCTGACCCTCTCCGCCCTCCTCTTCGCCTTCGGCACCGGCGCCACCGCCCTCGCCGGCTCCCCCGTCGCCTTCGCCGCGACCGTGGTCGTCTGGACGGTCGGCGAGATGATCCACGTCCCGACGAACGCCGCCGCCACCGCCCTCCTCGCCCCCGAGCACGCCCGGGGCCGCTACCAGGGCGTGATGGGCATGTCCTGGGCCGTCGCCGGCTTCGTCGCCCCGATCGGCGCCGGCGCCATCGTCGACGGCCCCGGCCCCGACGTCCTGTGGGCCGCGACCACCGCGATCGGCGTCCTCGCCGCCGTCGGCTACTTCACCCGGCTGCGGAAGGCCCTCTCCGAAGAGTCCGAGAAGGCCGTCGCACCGGTCGCCCCCGCGACCGAGGACGCCGCACCTTCCGTCCTCGGCACCGAGGACGCCGCACCTTCCGTCCCCATGGCCGAGGGCGCCTCGTCCTCCTCCGTCAGCGCCTGAGTCGGTCCGTCTCGTAGGCCGCCCAGCCGGCCAGGGCGAACCCCGCCCCCTCCCTGCGCACTTCGGCGGCGCCCGCCCCGCCGAAGTGCGCGGGGACGACCAGCGCCCTCTCGTCCGCCGCCCGTTCGAGGATCCGGCGGCGGCTGGTCGCCGCCCCGGCCGCGTCCAGGCAGAAACAGCTGGCCCGCTCCGGGTCGAGGATCTGCACGGGGCTGTGGAGGAGGTCGCCGACGAAGACCGCGCGGTCGGTCCCGGAGGCCAGCCGCAGCACGGCGGAGCCGGGCGTGTGCCCCGGCGCGGACTCCAGGACGAGGTTCTCGTCGATGCGGTGGGACCCGTCCCAGAGCGTGATCAGACCGGCGTGGTGCACGGGCGCCACGCTGTCCTCGTAAATCAGCCGGTCCTCCTCCCGGAGGCCGCCGCCGTACGCGTTCCCCGGGCCGAAGTGGAAGTCGTCGGCGGCCGGGAGGAGGTACCGGGCGTTCGGGAACGTCGGCGTCCATTCCCCTGCCCCTTCCGAGTACCGCGTGTTCCAGCCGACGTGGTCCGCGTGCAGGTGGGTGTTGACGACGACGTCCACGTCCTCGGGCCTGATGCCCGCCCGCTCCAGACGGTCGAGGAAACCGTCCTGCCGCCGGTGGAAGTGCGGCGAGTGCGGCCGCTCCCGCCCGTCGCCGACCCCGGTGTCGACCAGGACCGTCCGTCCCCCGCTGCGCAGCACCCAGGTCTGCAGCGCCATGACCGCGCTGTCGCTCTCCGGCGCCCAGTGGTCCGGCGCCAGCCACTCCTCGTTGTCCTTCCACACCTCGGCCCCGGCCTCCGGGACCAGCGTGCGGGCGGGCGCGAACGGCCCCTGCCACTCGACGACCCGGATGACCTCGACGTCCCCCAGGACGATGCTCTGTGCGCTCTCGTTCGTCATGCGACCGACAGTAGGGAGGGGCTGTCGAGCCCCTCAATGCTCCAGTCGATCTCCTGGATGCGCGGGACGCTCACCGCGGCTGCCGACGCTTCGGTACGCTCCCGGCCATGGACGTGGTGAGCGACGCGATCTCGGCCGTACGCGTCGGACGGCCGTCCTCCGAGCGGGTGCGGGTCGGCGGACGCTGGTGCGCGCGGTTCGACCCGTACGACGGAGCCGGCTTCCACGTCGTCCTCCGGGGCGGCTGCTGGCTGCTGCCCGACGGCGGCGAACCGGTCGTGCTCGGCGCGGGCGACGCGGTACTGCTGCCGCACGGCACCGGACACGTCATCGCCGACGCGCCCGCCGACGCGGCGACCGTGGAACGGGCAGTGCCCTTCGACCGGTGGGCCGACGGGCGGCGGGCCGACGGGAGCCTTCCGCGCCCGCCCCGAACGGCCGACCACGGGCGCGAGGTCGAGATGCTCTGCGGCAAGTACCGGCTCGACCGCAGCCACACGCACCCCCTGCTCGCGGAGCTCCCGCCGCTCGTGCACCTGCCGGCCCGGCCCGACGGCGACCCCGGGCTCAGGGCCGCCCTCGCCCTCCTGGAGGGCGAGCTGGAGGAACAGCGGCCCGGCGCCTCGCTCGCGCTGCCCAGCCTGCTCGACCTGCTGTTCGTCTACATGGTCCGGTCCTGGATGGCCCGGAGCACGGCCGGAGCGTGGCCGGCGGTCCTGGGCGACCGGGTGGCGGCCGCCGCGCTCCGCGCACTGCACGCCGATCCGGCCGCGCCCTGGACGGTCGACCGTCTCGCGGCCGAGGCGGGCGTCTCCCGGCCCACCCTGGCCCGCCGCTTCACCGCCCTGGTGGGCCGGCCCCCGATGGCGTACCTCGCCTGGTGGCGGCTGACCCGTGCCGCCGCGCTGCTCCGGGACACCGGGGACCCGCTGGCCGCCGTCGCCCGCCGGGTGGGCTACGGCTCGCCGTACTCCCTGTCCCACGCCTTCCGCCGCGAGTTCGGCGTGACGCCGGGGCGGTACCGGACGGGGCGGGGCCTCAGCTCGCGGGCTTCTGGGTCAGGTTCTTGAAGGCGTCCAGGTTGCGGGTCGACTCGCCGCGGGAGACCCGCCACTCGTACTCCCGGCGGATCGCCGACGCGAAACCCAGCTCCAGGAGCGTGTTGAAGTCGCCGTCCGCCGCCTCCAGGACCGAGCCGAGCAGCCGGTCCAGCTCCTCCGGCGTGACGGCGGAGAGCGGGAGCTTGCCGGCGAGGTAGACGTCGCCGAGGCCGTCGACCGCGTAACCCACGCCGTACAGCCGGAGGTTGCGCTCCAGGAGCCAGCGGTGGACGCCCGCCTCGTTCTCGTCGGGGTGCCGGATGACGAAGGCGTTCAGGGAGAGGGAGTGGCGGCCCACCCGGAGCGACAGGGTGGTGAACAGCTTGCGCGTGCCCGGGAGCTTCACGACGTACGAGCCGGGCTCCGGGGACTCCCAGTCCAGCTCCGCGTCGTTGAACGTGTCCTCGATGATCCGCCGAACGTCCTCAGCCATGGTGCGAGCGTACGCGACGGCGGTTCTCGCGCAGCCGGTGGTCGTGCATGGCGGCCGTGTACACGTCCGCCGTGCCCGAGGCCGCCGTGTCCCAGCCGAAGGAGCCCGCGTGCAGCGCCGCCGCCTCCCCCATCCGGGCCGACAGCGACGGGTCCGCCACGAACCGGCCGAGCGCCCGGGCGTAGTCCGCCGGGTCGTGCCCCTGCACGAGGAAGCCGGTCACGTCGTCCCGTACGGCCACGGGCAGACCGCCGACCGCCGCCGCGACGACCGGGGTGCCGGCCGCCTGCGCCTCGATCGCGACCAGGCCGAAGGACTCGCTGTACGAGGGCATGACGAGGACGCTCGCCGCGCGGAACCAGTCGGCAAGCCGGTCCTGCCCCACCGGCGGGTGGAAGCGCACGACGTCCGAGATCCCGAGCTTGGCGGCCAGCTTCTGCAGCTGCTCCGGCTTGGCCAGGCCGCTGCCGCTCGGGCCGCCGACCACCGGGACGACCATGCGGGAGCGGAGGGAGGGGTCCTGCTCCAGGAGCCGGGCGGCGGCGCTGAGCAGGATGTCCGGGGCCTTCAGCGGCTGTATCCGGCCGGCGAAGACGGGGATGAACGCGTCCTGCGGCAGCCCGAGCCGGGCGCGGGCCGCGGCGCGCCCGTCGGCGGGGCGGAAGCGGTCGAGGTTGACGCCCGGGTGCACGACGGCGATCTTGCCGGGGTCGGCCTCGTAGAAGCGAGCGAGCTCGTCGGCCTCCTCGGCCGTGTTGGCGATGAGCCGGTCGGCGGCCGAGACGATCTGCGTCTCGCCGATCACCCGGGCCGCGGGCTCGGGCGTGTCGCCCTCGGCGAGCGCGGCGTTCTTGACCTTCGCCATGGTGTGCATGGCGTGGACGAGCGGGACGCCCCAGCGCTCGGCGGCGAGCCAGCCGACGTGGCCGGAGAGCCAGTAGTGGGAGTGCACCAGGTCGTAGTGGCCGGGGCGGTGGCCCGCCCACGCCTGCATCACGCCGTGCGTGAAGGCGCAGAGCTGCGCCGGCAGCTCCTCCTTGGCCAGGCCCTCGTACGGACCGGCGTCCACGTGCCGTACGAGCACGCCCGGCGTCAGCTCCACGACCGGCGGGAGGCCGCCGGTGGTGGCCCGGGTGAAGATCTCCACCTCGATGTCGATGGCGGCGAGTCGTTTCGCCAGCTCGACGATGTAGACGTTCATGCCGCCCGCGTCCCCCGTGCCGGGCTGGTGCAGCGGCGAGGTGTGGACGCTGAGCATGGCCACGCGCCGGGGGGTGCGGTGCCGGCCGGGGAGCCGGAGCCTGGTCGGCGCCGGGTGCCGGTGCCGGGTACCGGCGAACCGGGACACGTACTGGCTCACGTCGGCGGTCCTTCCGCTCGGGGGCCGCTCACGGGCCCCGGGGCTGAGCTGGGCTGAGCTGGGCGGGCATGGCAGGTGGAGGGCGGGGTACGTCCTCCAGCCGCGACAACACCGGAACGGCCCCTTTCATTTCCGGCAGAAGGGGTGCTTTGCCAATTCGTTGCCGGGGCCACCGTCCGGGACCGGCGGTCGTCGCCTGGGCCTCCGCCCGGCCCGGGCCCTTCCCCCGCACCCCTTACGCTCATGGCATGGCCCCGCGCACCACCCGCCCCGTCGGCACCCCGACCCGCGGGACCACCAACCCGAACCGGCTGCGCCGCATGGACCGCTGGATCGCCGCCGTCCACGGCCCCGCCCTGCGCCGCTTCCCCGAGCCGCCGCTCGCCGTGGACCTCGGATACGGGGCCGCCCCCTGGACCGCCGTGGAGCTCCTGGCCCGGCTGCGCACCGCCGAGCCCCGCACCCGGCTCTACGGCATCGAGATCGAACCGGCCAGGGTCCAGGCCGCGAGGCCGTACGAGCGGGAGGGGCTCTCCTTCCTGCACGGCGGCTTCGAGGTGCCGGTACCCGGCCGGGTCGCCCTGATCCGGGCGGCGAACGTGCTGCGCCAGTACGACGAGGACCAGGTCGCGGCCGTCTGGGCGAGGCTCTGCGGGCGGCTCGCGCCCGGTGGGCTGCTCGTGGAGGGGACCTGCGACGAGATCGGCCGCCGGCACGTGTGGGTGGCGCTCGACGCGGACGGGCCGCGCACCGTGACCTTCGCGACCCGGCTCGGTTCGCTCGACCGACCCTCGGACCTCGCGGAACGGCTGCCGAAGGCGCTGATCCACCGGAACGTGCCGGGCGAGCCGGTGCACGCCTTCCTGCGGGACTTCGACCGGGCGTGGGCGGCGGCCGCCCCGTACGCCTCGCTGGGCGCGCGGCAGCGGTGGATCCGCTCCGTCCGCGACCTCGCGGCGGACTGGCCGCTGACAGACGGCCCGCGCCGCTGGCGACAGGGCGAGGTGACGGTGCGCTGGGAGGCACTGGCGCCACGCGGGTGACGGGACGTCCGTGAGGCCTGCTCCCTCCTTCTCCCCCAACTCCCGCCGAATTTCCCGTACGGAGGGAACGCCACACGCGCCTCACTCGTCCCCCGTGAGGGGGATGGGCCCGACAGGCCCCGGTTTCCCCTGTCGCTTTCCGGTTTCGCATGGCACTATCGCCAGGTCGTCACCAAGTTACTGACGGTAAATCAGATTTGGGTCACTCGAGGGGGAGCTCGTGAACCGACGCCGCCACGCCACCGCCGCGATCACCGTGATCTGCGCCCTGACCGTGCTGGCCTCTCCCGCACTGACCCTCCAGGCCGCCGCCACGCCGCTCCCGCCCGCCCCTCCGAAGAAGAGCCTGGAGGAGGTGCGCGCGGAGATCGACGACCTGTACCGGAAGGCCGCCGTCGCCACCGACGCGTACAACCTCGCCGAGGAGAAGACGAAGGAGCAGTCCGCCGAGATCGTCCGGCTCGCCCGGATGATCGTGGACGGCCGCGAGAAGATCGAGGACCTCAAGGCCAAGGCCGGCGCCGCCGCCCGCGCCCAGTACCGCAACGGCGGGCTCCCGGAGGGCGCGCAGCTCGTCCTCACGAACGACCCGCAGCTCTTCCTCGACGCCGCCGGACGGCTCAAGGACGGCGCGAAGGCCACCCACGACCTCCTGGGCGAGATGACCCGCGCCCAGGCCGAGTTGGACACCTACGCCAAGGACGCCGGCACCAACTGGACCAAGCTGGAGGCCAACCGCGTCCGGCAGGCGAAGGCGAAGAAGGAGATCACCGACAAGATCGCCGCCGCCAAGAAGCTGGAGTCCGAGCTCGCCGCCGAGGAGCGCGAGCGGCTGCGGCTCCTGGAGGAGCAGGCCCAGAACCAGGCCCAGACGACCTGGCTCGGCACCGGCGTCCTCAAGGGCCTGCGGGAGGACACGACCGTGGAGGGCGGGAAGGCGGTCGAGTTCGCGACGGCCCAGATCGGCAAGCCGTACGTCTGGGGAGCCGAGGGACCGCGCTCGTACGACTGCTCCGGGCTGACCCAGCGCGCCTGGGGCGCGGCCGGCCGGGGCATCCCGCGCACCTCGCAGGAGCAGTGGCGGCTCCTTCCGCACGTGGACATCAGGGACATGCGGCCCGGCGACCTGATCGTCTACTTCAAGGACGCGAGCCACATCGGGATGTACGTCGGGAACGGGATGATCGTGCACGCGCCGCGCCCGGGACGGAACGTGACCCTCGCGGGCGCGGGCTCGATGGAGATCCTGGGAGTGGTCCGCCCTTCGTGACCCCCACCCTTCATGGCCTCTGCTCTTCGTGACCCCCGCTCTTCGTCACCGCCCGCCCTTCGTGACCCACCCCCGCGCCCTCTCCCGCGTGACACGAGCCACCTTCGTGGCCCGGCGGGCGTGACGGGGGCCACGCCCGGGGCGTGACGTTTCTCATGGGCCCGGGCCCCCGCGCGGCACCGCCCGGGGGCAAGTACCTCCCCTTCCGCGGCATATGCCAAGCACGGCACGCGCTCTCACAGGCTGATCACCATTCCGCTGCGCACCGCCCTACCGCTATGGTCCGGGACGGGCGGGACGCCACCCGGCGCCCTGCGCACCCTCGGGGGGAGGGAAGGAAAACCGGACCGATGCCCGTATCCGTACCGCGTCAGAGAAACGTCTCTGCCGCTGCGGGACCCGGCGACG
Source organism: Streptomyces sp. NPDC006197 (assembly GCF_040613865.1). Classification (NCBI taxonomy): domain Bacteria; kingdom Bacillati; phylum Actinomycetota; class Actinomycetes; order Kitasatosporales; family Streptomycetaceae; genus Streptomyces; species Streptomyces sp. NPDC006197. The sequence goes on from NZ_JBEXSZ010000007.1 coordinate 61,988, forward strand.
CCACCCCAATGGACGCCACTCCCATGACAGGCACAGTCACAGGCACCGATCGCAGCGATCTCACTCTCCTGGTCGTCGAGGACGACCCGGCGGGTGCCCTCGCCGTGCCCGAACTGCTCGACGCGGCCGACGCCGCCGGCACCCGGGTCCGCATCCGTACCGCCCGGAACCTCACCGAGGCCGAGCGGCTCCTCACCGACGACGTCCACTGCGTCCTCGTCGACCTCTCCCTGCCCGGCCCCCGGGCCGCCGCAGGCGACGACCCGCTCGCCCCGCTGCGGCACATCCTGCGCCTCGCCCCGCGCCACGCCGTCCTCGCGCTCGCGGCCTCCGCCGACGCCGAGCTGGCGGCCGAGGCGGTACGCGTCGGGGCCCAGGACCACCTCTTCCGCGAGGAGCTCGACGGGCGGCTGCTCAGCCGGGCCATCCGCTACGCCGTCGAACGCAAGCGGGCCGACGCCGTCCAGGTGAAGCTGGCGGAATCCCGGCTCCGGGCCCAGGAGAACGCCCGCCTGGAGCGCGGACTGCTCCCCACGCCCCTCCTGGAGGGCTCCGACCTGCGGTTCGCCTCCCACTACCGGCCAGGCCGCTCCCGCGCCCTGCTCGGCGGCGACTTCTACGACACCGTCCGCACCCCCGACGGCACGGTCCACGCCATGATCGGCGACGTCTGCGGGCACGGCCCCGACGAGGCCGCGCTCGGCGTCGAGCTGCGGATCGCCTGGCGGGCCCTGACCTTCGCGGGCCTCTGCGGGGACGAGCTGCTCTCGACGATGCAGCAGGTCCTGGAGCACGAGCGGGAGAGCGACGAGATCTTCGCGACGCTCTGCACCGTCGACATCGCGCCCGACGGGCGCCGGGCCGGGCTCTGCCTGGCCGGCCACCCCTCGCCGCTGATCGCCCGGCAGGGGCGGGCCGCGCGCCTCCTCCCGTACGAGGACGGCGGCCCGGCCCTCGGGCTGCTGCCGCGCGCCCGCTGGCCGCGCCGGCAGGTCGAGCTGGGCGGGGCCTGGAGCCTGCTCATGTACACGGACGGGCTCATCGAGGGCCGCTCGGCGGGCCCCGGCTCCCCGCGGCTCGGCCAGGACGGGATGGTCGAGATGATCAACCGCCAGCTGGCCTCGGGCCTGCGCGGCGAGGAGCTCCTGGAGGCGGCCGTGACGGAGGTCCGGTCCCTGAACGGCGGCGAGCTGACGGACGACGTCGCCGTCCTGGCCCTGGAAAGGGACAGGACCCGGAGGTAGTGCCTCCGGGCCCTGTCGTCGCTCTTCCCGCCTGCCTACCGGCCGCCGTTGTAGGGGCCGTACGGTCCGTCGCTGCTGGAGCCGCCGCCCCGGCGGCCGCCCCGGCCCCCGCCGGAGACCTGCGCGAGCGCGGGGCGCACGTCCACCATGAAGACGATGGCGGCGATCAGCCCCGCGATCTGCAGGAACAGCATCGGCAGCAGCAGGTTCAGGACGAGGTTGATGCCCAGGATGATCAGCCAGAACTTCTTCGTCTGCTTGTCGGCGGCGCGGTAGGCGTCCTCGCGCGCCATGGCGGCGAAGACGAGCGCGGCGACGGCGAAGCCGGTGAAGACCAGGAAGATCACCAGGGAGAGAAGGGAGTCGAATCCCGCGCGCAACATGCTGAGCACCGCCTAGTGGGGATGGAAAGAGAGCGCCTCGCGGTCAAGGTACCCGGTACAACGCACCGGGTACCCCCATCGGTGCCCGCCCTACTCCTTCTCGGCGGCGACGGCCGCCTTCTTGGCGGAGGGCTTGCGGGCGGTGGTCTTCCGCGCGGGCGCCTTCCCGGCCTCGGGCCCGGCCTCGGCTTCCGCCGCGGGGGCCTCCGCCTCCTCGTCCGCCTTGGGCGCCGGCTCCGGCTCGACGACGACGGCGATCTCGGTGATCTCCTCGGCGACCTCGCCGCGCCAGGCCCGGACGGCCTCCTCGCCGTGCGCGGCGACCTCCTCGTACTTCTCGCGCGCCTTGACCGCGTACTCGGCGGCGACGCCGACCCCGCGCAGGGCCAGGTCCTGGGCGGTCTCGCCGAGCTTCTTGAGGTCGGTGTCGAGGCCGCCGACGACCTCGGCGAACTTCGACTGCACGGTGGCCTGGGCCTCCTTGGCCTGCGCGGCCACCTTCTCCTGCACGGCCTTCGGGTCGGTCTTCCGTACGGCGTCGATGCGCGCGGGCGCCTCGGCGGCGAGCTGCTCGATCAGGCCGGGAACCTTCTTGGCCTGCTGCACGGCGAGGTCGGCGGTGCCGGCGGCGAAGTAGAGGGGGGTACGCAGTTCGTCGATGATGGCCATGCTGGTGGTCCTCCCGGATGTGACGTACTGGGACGTACTAGCTCGATGGCGGCACGGCGTCCGTGTCGGCCGCGGCGGCGTCGGCGGCGTTCTCCTTGCGGAAGGAGTCGTAGATCTGGAGCAGCACCTGCTTCTGCCGCTCGTTGATCGAGGGATCGGCCAGGATGACGGCGCGCGTCTCCAGCTCCTCCCGCTCCTTCTCGTCGAGGATCCCGGCCCGTACGTAGAGCGTCTCGGCGGAGATCCGCAGCGCCTTCGCGACCTGCTGCAGGACCTCGGCGCTGGGCTTGCGCAGCCCGCGCTCGATCTGGCTGAGGTACGGATTCGACACCCCGGCGGCGTCGGCGAGCTGCCGCAGGGAGAGCTGCGCGGTCCGCCGCTGCTCGCGGAGGTACTCGCCGAGATTGCCGACGTTGAGCGATGCCATGCCCCGACCATGCCAGCCATTGCTAACTATTGCAAGCACGTGCTTGCAGGAGTCGCACTCGCGTCGCGCTCACCGATCCCGACCGATCGCCACCGCTCCGCCCCGCGGGCAGACGATAACCGCTGAGACGAGTCATACGCTTTTGCTAACGTCGGCAAGGCGATCACTCACTGACCACACCGGGGGGAGGACACCGTGAACGCTGCACCCCATACGGCGAGTTCGGCCGGCATAGCCGGTACGCCAGGTGCCGCAGCAGACCTTGCGGTTGACGGGAGCGAACTCAAGACACTCGCCGGGGACCTCGACACGATGCAGGAAGTCCTGGGGAAACAGCTCCTGCGCATGGACGAGATCGTCGACCGCATCGAGTCCCGCTGGCGCGGACCGGCCTCGGAGGCGTACCGGGTCAGGCACCGCGCGGCGGCGGAGGACGCCGTTCGCATCCGGGAGACGATGAAGATCCTGGCCGAGGCCATCCGCCTGAGCAAGGACGGGTTCTCGGCACAGGAGCTGGAAAACCTGCGGCAGTTCCGGCGCGCCCGGTCCCACACCGACATCCAGGCGGAGGCCGACGCCCTGTCCACGCCGAACACCGAACCCGCGCCGCCATCCGCACCGCGCAGTCGCATCGCCGACCTGTGACGACAACGAACGAGGGGGATTCATGCCGTCGGGCGACGACCACATATCCGTCGACTTCGCCATCCTGCAGGGCATGGCCGGGGACCTCGAAGAGATCCTCAAGACGCTCAACGAACAACTGGACCTGCTGTACCGGCGCGTCGAGAAGGTCGTCCTGACCTGGGACGGCGAGACCCGCCAGGCGTTCGTCGACCAGTTGGACAAGTGGGACCTGTCCGCGCAGGACCTCCAGGCCACCCAGGCGTGGCTGCACGACATCGTGGTGAACGGCCACATGGCCTACACCGCGGCCCACCGGGCCGTGCTGCGCGGCTGGGGGGCGGCCTGATGGCCGGGTCGGCACCGCCCTCCCCCGCGGCGAACGGCGGTTTCGACGTCCAGCCGGTGCACGTCCACCATGCGGCGGACCTGGTGAAGGAAGCCCAGTTCGCCCACGCCGAAAGGGCGTTCGCCCTGGTCGACGTCCTGAACCAGTACAACCAGTCCGCCGGCGCCGGCTGGGGCGCGGACGCGTTCGCGACCACGTACGCGGAGGTGGTCGAGAAGTTCCTCGACGCGTGGGGCCGCAGCGTGGTCAGCGCGGGCGGTGCCTCCATCGGCCTGAACCACACCGCCAACCACTATGTGCTGGCCGAATGGGAGGCGTCCGGCCGCGAGGGGGCGATGCCGCACCGGCAGCCGGAGCCGGTGGTCATCAACAAGCCTCCGCGCTACGGGCCGGTCAACCCCGTCAAATGGACCGGCACCGGCGAGGACGTCGACTCCTGGTGGATCACCGGTGCGGCCGGCGAGTTCCCCGACTTCCTCGCCGAGGTCGTCCGGCCCGCCATCGAGCACGGCCTCCGCCTGGGCAAGGTCCACGAGATCACCCCGGGCATCAGGGAGGACGAGACCCGGGCCATGGCCAAGGCGTGGCGGAAGCTCGGCTCCGAGGCCGTGAAGGCATCGGACGAGTTCAACGCGGCCATCGCCACCATCGCCAACCCGAAGGACAAGGGCGAGTGGCAGGCCGCCATGCGGATCTTCGGCCAGAGCATCTGGGGCGCCACGGCGTGGGGCAGGCAGCTGGACACGGACGGCAACCGGGTCGAGAAGGGCGGCCGCCAGTGGCGGCACAGCAAGGACGTCACCCCCGACCGCCGCCGCCCCATCATCGACGTGCTGAAGGAGAGCGCGGACAAGATCGCGGACGTCCTGGAGCACCTCTCCGACGTCGGCGAGAAGACCACCGAATTCAACGAGCGGGCCGCCATCAGCGCGGCGAAGGCCACGGCGGCGGAACTCACCGACCTCAGTCTGTCGAACCTCACCAAGCTGGCGGTCGGCGGAATCATGGGCCGGATCGTGCTCTCCTTCCGGAGCCACATGGACAAGGAGGGCGTGAACGCGGTCGTCGAGACGTACCACAAGGAGTTCGTCGACGCGGCGAACACACTCAACGCCCTCGTCTGGGAACTGGAATTCGCGGCCCAGAGCGCCCCGACCTACCAGGCGGAAATCGCCCGCGCCCAGGGCTTCGGCGCGCGCTCGCTCAACGAGTTCAAGAAGGAACACAGCTGGCAGATCGGCGACGAGAACCCCTCCCCGTACATGTACTCGCTGGACCTGGCGACGAACGAGGGCCTCGACGGCGGCCACACCCTGGACAAGCACGTCGGCAAGACCGACGAACAGCTCCTCCAGCGGATCAAGGACGAGCAGCGCGCGAACGGCAAGTTCGACATCCGGACATCCTCATCCTTCTCGGACATCAATTCGGCCCAGAAATACACCCAGTACTGCATTCGCGAGAACACCTCGGAGATTCAGGACTGGCTGAAGAACCCTCCCCCCAGTCAGACGACGAAGCCTTTCAGCGTGCCGTCGGTGCCGAACGAGGGGCCGCTCAACGCACCCACCGTGACCGGACGGACCGTAAAGGTGGAGAACGACCGGATCATGCCTCCCGAGGACGCGAGCGGCGTGGTTGTCAAGCTGAAGTACGACGCAAACCTGAATCCGCCGTTCGTCATCCTCACGTCGGCGCCCGAATAATGGAGAGAATGATGGAAGAGGGCCGGCAGGACCCGCACGACTGGTCGGATGCGCTGAAGCTGTACGAGCGGCTGTGCACATTCGTGGCAGTCGCTCCGCGCGAGCACGAGGAGTGGTGGCTCGACGTCGGGGCGATCATGCGCCTCGAAACACGGGATCCCCGGGGCTGGGAATCCATCGACCCCTACGAGGGCGAGGAGGAGCGCCGGGAAGACCCGCTGTTCCCGTGGCTGGAGACACCCTCCACACCCGCCGACGCGGAGCGGTACCGATCCATGGTGGGTGAGGTTCCCCGATCCTCGGTCAGGTCGCTGATCGTCCTGCTGGGAGTGCTCGGCCTGGACGTCGCCAAGACCTGGCGCTGGGAGGAACGCAGACCGGAGATGGAGCGTCGGGCCGACGTGCTCCTGTCGCGCTTCCCGGAGAGCACGCGCTTCTATTCCAACGTCGGCTGGAAGGGCGACCATCCTGACTTCTACGAGCAGGGCGTCCAAGGTGGATGGAACGGCTTCAGTCATTACGTCTACGACGCCGGACTGATCGCCGTGAACGACGACGAAGTCGCCGTGTTCTGGAACTTCCTCAACTGATCCGACCCGCCGACCGAGGAACACCCCATGCTCACCAGATCCGCGACCTACCCCGACCGGGAAACCGCCCAGTGGGCCGCCCAGCAGGTCGTCAACCGCAACGAGCAGGCCATCCACCGGTGGCTCGCCCAGGGCACCCGGCCCCGGCTGACCATCGAAGCCTCCTGGCCGTCCCGCGCGGAGCCGGTCGGGCGCGTGCTCATCCAGGCCATGGCGCTCGCCGGGCGTGGGGCCGTGGACGTGCGGGCCGCGCGGGTGGTGCTGCGGCGCGAACCGGCCAGTCCGCTCGGGTTCGTCGTGCACAGCACCTTCCCGATCTACGTGTGAAGGGACCGGCACATGTCCATGAAGCCCCTGGAGTTCGACCGGCGCTACGGCGAACTCGACCAGGTCATCAGCGCCTACGTCGGCCGGCCCGCCGACGACACCCCCGAGGCGCCCGGTGCCGCCCTGACGTCCTACCTCCGCCACACCTGGCACACCCGCCCCTGGGCCCTGGCTGCCGCCGAGCAGCAGCTCCGCACCTACGCCCAGAACCCGCCCGGCCGGCTCCGGCTGCGGCTCGGCGAGTTCTACCCGGTACCGGACGTCGGCCTGCCCGAGTCCGGGATCCAGGACTGGCTGGTCCTGCTCGCCGACCACATCGGGCGGAGCATCGAGGAGGGGCGGGTCCCGCCGCCCGCCGCCCTGCCGGAGACGCACTGGGAGTGGCACGCCCGCTTCCCCGAGCTCGGCCAGTTCCTCGGCGGCTGGTTCTCGCAGGACATGCCGGACGAGTTCGAAGACCACGACGCGGCCGTCCGCGACTACGCCTCGACGGCCCACCCGACGCTGGTCGCCCGGCTCGTCGGCGAACTGCGCGAGCTGCTCGCCCTCGGGCTCGACGAGGTCGACTACGCGCTCGGCGTGGCCGAGCTCGGCATGGAGGTCGACCCGCCCGCCCCGTACACGGCGAGCGCCTGGCTGCTCTCCGTCGCCGAGCGGCTGGCCGGGCCCCGCGCCGAGTACGCGTAGGACCTCCGTGACGTCAAGGAAGCCGAGGTCGAGCAGTAGATCGTGCGCTCCGCGCGAACCTGGTGCGTCGTCGGGCCACGACGCGACCACCGTGGCGGACCTCGACGGCCCCCGAGCACGTGCTGTCCACTGCGGGGAGCAGCAGGCCGACAGCACCTGAGCGTCCGTGCGGGGCACGAAGCGCACGGGGGCGCGAGCCTCGTCTCGCGCCCCCGGCGACGGCGATGCCGCGCGATGTCACGCCACGCGATGGGATGCGATGCTGGAGAGCGTGGACCTTGAGGACCTGAAACGACTGCGCCGCGCGCGGGACACGATGGACCGCGAGTACGCCTCGCCGCTGGACGTCCCGGCCCTGGCCAGGGTCGCCCTGATGTCGACCGGGCACTTCGCGCGCAGCTTCCGCACCGCGTTCGGCGAGACGCCGTACAGCTACCTCATGACCCGGCGCGTCGAGCGGGCGAAGGCGCTGCTGCGGCGGGGGGACCTGAGCGTCACCGAGGTCTGCTTCGAGGTGGGCTGTACGTCGCTCGGGTCGTTCAGCTCGCGCTTCACCGAACTGGTCGGCGAGACGCCGAGCGCGTACCGCGCGCGGAGCCACGACGCGCGGAGCCACGAGGAGGACGTCGCGATCCCCGCGTGCGTCGCCAAGGTGCTCACCCGGCCGGTGAAGAACGGCGGACCCGCGCGCGGCGCCGAGCCGGTCAGGAACGGAGAAGCGGGGCCGAGCGCCTCGCCGTAGCGTCGACGGCATGAACAACGACATCAAGCTCTCGCAGTGCTTCATCACCGTCGACGACGCCGACGAGGCGCTCGGTTTCTACCGCGACGCCCTGGGCCTGGAGGTCCGCAACGACGTCGGTTACCAGGGGATGCGCTGGGTGACCCTGGGCTCGCCCGAGCAGCCGGACGTGGCGGTCGTCCTGGAGACCCCGCTGCCCGACCCCGGCGCCTCGGAGGCCGACCGCGAGGCGGTCAAGGAGCTCCTCGCCAAGGGCCTGCTGCGCGGCGTCATCTTCTCCACCGAGGACGTCGACGCCACCTTCGAACGCGTCCGGGCGGCCGGCGGCGAGGTGCTCCAGGAGCCGGTCGACCAGCACTACGGCGTCCGCGACTGCGCCTTCCGCGACCCGGCCGGCAACATGATCCGCTTCGCCCAGCCCAAGGCCTGAACCTCCGCGCCGGGCCTTCCGCCGTGCCAGCATGTGCGGGAGGCCCAACAGGGAGGCAGGGGATGGCTGTTGACAACATTCCACGGCGGCGCTCGGACGTCCTCGACGAGACGGCCGTGCCGGGACCGGGGCGCTTCACGGGCCCGGCGACGGGTGACGAGCTGCCCATGCTCGCCGGGTTCCTCGCGGACCAGCGGGCGACCCTGGCACTGAAGTGCGCGGGCCTGGAGGATGAGTTGGCCCGCCGGTCCGTGGAGCCGTCCACCCTCTCCCTCCTCGGCCTGGTCCGGCACATGGCCGACGTCGAGCGCCACTGGTTCCGCGAGGTGCTCGCCGGGGAGGAGGACGCGGGCCCCCTCTTCTCCTCGCCGGACTCCCCCGACGGCGACTTCGACGGGGCCTCGGCCGACCCGGCGGCCGTCACGGAGGCCTGGGAGGCCTGGCGGGCGGCGGTGGCCTACTCCGACCGCTTCACGGCGGAGGCCCCGCACCTCGACGTCTCGGCCCAGGACGGCTGGCGCGGCGAGGTCTCCCTGCGCTGGGTCCTCATCCACATGATCGAGGAGTACGCCCGCCACAACGGCCACGCGGACCTCCTCCGCGAACGCATCGACGGCACGAGGGGGGTATAGCCCGGCCCGAACCGCGGCCGGCCACTCCACCAGGGCGGTACCCCGCCGCCCCGTTGCGGCCGCGCGCCCGCCGGGACGGTGCTCCCGCCCACCCCGTTGTGGGCAGTCGCTTCCGCCGGGGCGGTGCCCCCGCCCACCCCCGTTGTGGGCAACTGTTCCGCTGGGGCGGAACGGGTGGGCACAACGGAACGGCGCCCCTTGCCGGCGCCAGAGGCTCCCGCGCCTGAACCCGCACCGGATGCGCGCCGCACACGTGCTGCGGGTCCAGGCGCGGAACGCGGAGGCGCCGCTGAGCGCGCCGTCCCGTGTGCCCACCCTCCCCCAAGCTCTCGGCTTCGCTCGAGCAGGGGGGACCCCCTTCGCCCTGCGGGACGATTGCCCACACGGGAGGTGCGGGAGGGGTACCGCCCCGCCCCGCCCCCGGCACTCGTCCGCTTCGCGACCATCCGCAACGAATCGTTCCTCGCTACCCTGGCAGACATGACTTCCATGGCCCCCGCCCGCACCGAACCCGACCTCTCCTACCTCCTCGACCACACCAGCCACGTCCTGCGGACGCGGATGGCCGCTGCGCTCGGGGAGATCGGGCTCACCCCGCGCATGCACTGCGTGCTGGTGCACGCCCTGGAGGAGGAGCGGACACAGGCGCAGCTCGCCGAGATCGGGGACATGGACAAGACCACGATGGTGGTGACCGTCGACGCCCTGGAGAAGGCCGGGCTCGCCGAGCGCAGGCCGTCCACCACCGACCGCCGGGCGCGGATCATCGCCGTGACCGAGGCGGGGGCCGAGGTGGCCCGGCAGAGCCAGGAGATCGTCGACGGGGTCCACGAGAGCGCCCTCTCCGCCCTCCCCGACGACGAGCGCGAGGTCCTGCTGCGCGCCCTGAACCGGCTGGTCACCGGCCATCTGGAGACGCCCGTCGAGAGCCCGAGGCCCACCCGCCGCGCCCGCCAGCGCGCATGAGACCCGAACTCCTCCCGTAAAAAATAGTCTGTAACAAAACCTTCTGCTAACGTCTCTCCTGTCGCCTCCGACGAACAGGAGAGATCCCCATGCCCGCCACCACGCCCACCGCCCCCCGCCTCGCCCTCGGCGTCCTCGCCACCGGCATGCTGATGACCGTCCTCGACGGCAGCATCGTCACCGTGGCCATGCCCGCCATCCAGGGCGACCTCGGCTTCACCCCCGTCGGCCTCAGCTGGGTCGTCAACGCCTACCTGATCGCCTTCGGCTCGCTCCTCCTCCTCGCCGGCCGCCTCGGCGACCTCATCGGCCGGAAGCGCATGTTCCTCGCGGGCACCGGGATCTTCACCGCCGCCTCGCTCCTCGCCGGCGTCGCCACCTCCCCCGCCGTCCTCATCGCCGCCCGCTTCCTCCAGGGCGTCGGCAGCGCGATGGCGTCCGCCGTCGGCCTCGGCATCCTCGTCACCCTCTTCACCGAACCCCGCGAACGCGCCCGCGCCATCGCCGTGTTCAGCTTCACCGGCGCCGCCGGCGCCTCCCTCGGCCAGGTCCTCGGCGGTGTCCTCACCGACGCCCTCGCCTGGAACTGGATCTTCTTCATCAACCTGCCCATCGGCGCCGCCACCCTCCTCGTCGCCCTCCGCGCCCTCCCCGCCGACCGCAGCCTCGGGCTGAGGGCCGGCGCCGACGTCGTCGGCGCGCTGCTGGTGACCGCCGGACTCATGGCCGGCATCTACGCCGTCGTCAAGATCGAGGAGTACGGGGCCGGTTCAGCGCACACCCTCGGTTTCGGGGCCCTCGCCGTCGCCCTCCTCGCCGGCTTCCTGCTCCGCCAGGCGAAGGCCGCGAACCCGCTCATGCCGCTGCGGATCCTCCGCTCCCGCAACGTCGCCGGCGCGAACGCCGTCCAGATGCTGATGGTCGCCGCGCTCTTCTCCTTCCAGATCCTCGTCGCCCTCTACCTGCAGAAGGTCCTCGGGTACGGAGCCGCCGAGACCGGCTTCGCGATGCTGCCCGCCGCGATCGTCATCGGCGCCGTCTCGCTCGGCGTCTCGGCGCCCCTCATCGCCCGCTTCGGCGAGCGGAACGTCCTGCTCACCGGCCTCGTGCTGCTCGTCGGCGTCCTCGGCCTGCTGACCCGCGTCCCCGTCCACGCCTCGTACGCCACCGACCTGCTCCCCGTGATGCTGCTCGCCGCCGGCTTCGGCCTCGCGCTCCCCGCCCTCACCGCACTCGCCATGTCGGGCGCCGAGGAGGCGGACGCGGGCCTGGCCTCCGGGTTCTTCAACACCACCCAGCAGATCGGCATGGCCGTCGGCATCGCGGTCCTCTCCACCCTGGCCGCCGCCCGCACCGAGTCCCTCACGGCGACCGGCAAGTCCGACGCCGAGGCCTTGACGGGCGGTTACCACCTCGCCTTCGGCGTCGGCACCGGTCTCCTCCTCCTCGCCCTGGCCGTCGCCCTCACCGTCCTGCGCCCGACCGCCGCCGGGAGGGCCCGGCAGGAGACCGAGCGGATGACAATGGCCGCATGAGAGCCGACCGACTCGTCGCCGCCCTGCTCTTCCTCCAGACGCGGCGGCGGGTCACCGCCGCCGAACTCGCCGCCGAACTGGGCGTGTCCGAGCGCACGGCCCGCCGGGACCTCGAAGCGCTCGCGAGCGCCGGGATCCCGGTGTACTCGCAGGCGGGGCAGGGCGGCGGCTGGTCGCTCGTCGGCGGAGCCCGTACCGACCTGACCGGCCTGACCGCCCCGGAGATCCGCGAGCTGTTCCTGCTGACCGGGCCCGACGCCGACGCGAGCCCACAGACCCGGACCGCCCTGCGCAAGCTCGTACGGGCCCTCCCCGCCCCCCTCCGCGAGGGCGCCGAGGCCGCCGCCCGCGCCGGGATCGCCGACGGCACCGACTGGACGGGCGCGGAGACCGGGGAACCCCGACTGGCCGCGCTCCAGCGGGCCGTGGTCGACGCCCGCGAGCTGCGCATCGGGTACGCCCGCCCCGGCCGCGCGCCGCGCGAGCGGACCGTCCAGCCGCTGGGGATCGCCGCGAAGTCCGGGGTCCGCTACCTCCTCGCGGACACGGCGGACGGGCTGCGGGCCTTCCGCGTCGGCCGGGTCACCTCGGTGACCGAGACCGGTGCCCCCGCCGGGCGCCCCGAGGGCTTCGACCTCGCCACCGCCTGGCGCGCGCTCGCCGCCCGCATGGAGGAGCGGATGGTCGCCGCGACGGTCCGGGGCCGCGCCGCCCCGGGCACCGAGTCCGTCCTGGAGGGCCTGCTCGGCGGGCGCATACGGTACGGGGAGCACGGCCGGGACGGCTGGACGTCCTTCGAGGCCGACGGCCCCTCCCCCGAGGTGATCGCCGCCCGGCTTGCCGGACTCGGCGCCCGCGTGGAGCTCCTCGACCCGCCGGAGGCCCGTACCGCCCTGGCCCGGATCGCCGCCGAACTCACCGGGTTGTACGGAGGAACTCCGGCAGCTCCGCCTCGTGCACCAGCGCGAGGCGCGACACCGCCCGGGTGAGCACCACGTACAGCCGGTTCAGCCCGCGCGCCTCGGCCGCCGCGATCGCGGCCGGTTCGACGACCACGACGTGGTCGAACTCCAGGCCCTTGACGAGGGTCGCGGGCAGCACGCTCACCCGGTCCGGCGATCCGCAGTCACGCACCGCCCCGGCCACCGCGTCGACGAGGTGGTCGGCCGTGACGACCCCCACCGAGCCCTCCGCCGCGAGCGCGTCCCGCACGGCCTCGCGGGCCCCGGCGGCCAGGTCCGTCGTCCGGTGGACCGTCACCTCGCCGTCCCTGCGCACCGAACGCCCGGCGGGCACGTCGGCGCCGAGCCGCGGCAGGAGCCGGTTGGCGAGGTCGACGATCGCCGCCGGCACCCGGTAGCCGAGGGTCAGCGGCACGACGGGCGTCCCGGGCTTGCCCAGGTGCGCCAGCTGCTCGTCCCAGTCGCGGGCCGCCCACGGGGTGGTGCCCTGGGCGAGGTCCCCGAGGACGGTGAGCGAACCGAACTCGGTGCGGCGGGCGACGGCCCGGCACTGCATGGGCGAGAGGTCCTGGGCCTCGTCGACGACGACGTGCCCGTAGCTCTCGGGGCGTTCGATCAGGCCGGCGAGTTCGTCGAGGAGGACGAGGTCGGCGGCGGTCCAGCGCGCCGAGCGGTACGAGCGGGGCGGCCGCGCCCAGCGGATGGCCGCGAACTCCTCCCCGAACACCGCCGGGTCCGTCAGGACCTCCGCGAGGACCTCCTCCGGGCTCGTCCTCGGCCAGCACGCGTCGAGGAACGCCGTCACCGCCCGCGCCCGCTCGATCCGCCGCGCCCAGGCTGCGCCCCTCGGCCCCGAGCGGCGTTCGGCCCGGAGCTGGAGGGCCCGGACGACCCGGGCCCGGACCCGTTCGCGGCCGGTCGCGTAGGGCGGGGCCTCCGCCCGTACCGCTGCGACGATCGCGGCGAGCTCCGCCGCCGGGAGCCGCCAGTGGTACGAGCCGTCGGGGACGGCCAGGTCCTCCGCCGGGGCCGGGTCGACCCTGCCGTACAGCGCGCGGTGCAGCAGCTCCGCCGTGCGGGCGTCGTGCTTGATCCGGGCCGCCGCCTCGTCGTCCTCGGCGCGGACCGGGTGGCGGGCGATCTCCTCGTCGAGGGTGGCCTGCCGGATCCCGGTCTCGCCGAGCGAGGGCAGCACCTCGGCGATGTACGAGAGGAAGGCCCGGTGGGGGCCGAGGACGAGGAGGCCTGAGCGGCGGATCCGCTGCGGGTGCGTGTAGAGGAGGTACGCGGCCCGGTGCAGGCCCACGGCGGTCTTGCCGGTGCCGGGGGCGCCCTGCACGCACAGGGAGGCGGCCGGTTCGGAGCGTACGAGGTCGTCCTGTTCGGGCTGGATGGTGGCGGCGATGTCCCGCATGGGGCCGACGCGGGGGCGCTCGATCTCCCCGGTGAGAAGGGCGCTGACCGTCCCCGTCCCGCCGTCCGTGAGGCGTTCGTCCTCCAGGGCGGTCAGGTCCTCGGTCGCGCCCGCGCTGTTCGGGGCCCAGCCGAAGCGGCGGCGGCGCAGGACGCCCTGCGGGTCGTGCGCGCCGGCCTGGTAGTAGGCGCGGGAGACGGGCGCGCGCCAGTCGACGACGAGCGGCGGGGCGGCGGGGTGTTCGGCGATCCGGCGGCGGCCGATGTGGTGGATCTGGCCGTCCTCGCGGTCGAGGCGGCCGAAGAACAGCGGCCCCGGGGGCTGTTCGCCCATCTCCTTGGCGCGGCTGCGCAGGTGGCGGCCGAGCGCTTCGGCGTCGGCACCGGAGGCGGCGGTGTCCTCGCCGGTGACGACCTGCTCGGCGACGTCCTCGGTCATGCGGATCAGGGCGGCGCGGCAGGCGTCGTGGTGGGAGCGTTCGCGGGCGAGCTCAAGGTCCAGTGACATCATTCCGTCAAGACTAACGGAAAACGTTACCGGGTTACATTTTTTACTCGGGAATGATCGGTGGTCAGTACGGGAGCCCCTCCCGCAGCGACCGGAACGCCACCTCCGCCGCCGCCACCGCGTCCCCCGCCACCGCGTCCATCGCCTCGCCGGCCGTCAGCCGCGCCACGTTCTCGTTCGCCAGGACCCGCAGCACGGCCACGATCTGCCCGGCCGCCAGCCGCGCCGGCAGCGGATCGCCGCCGAGCGCCCGCGCGAGGAGCTCCTCCGAACGCTGCTGGTAGGCCTGGATCCCGGCGAGCAGGGCCGGAGTCCCGTACAGGAGCCGGTGGTACGCCAGGACCTCCGGCACGTCACAGAGCCCGGTGACCGGATCGCGCCGCTCCAGCCCGTCCAGCAGGTGCTCGTACAGCGCGTCGAGCGGCGCCGCGCCGCGGGCGCGCCCGGCCTCCACCACGCGTGCGGACTCGTCCTCGTGGTCGGCGAACCGGTGCAGGACCAGGTCCTCCTTGGCGGGGAAGTACCGGAAGAGCGTCGGCTTCGAGACCTCGGCGGCGGCGGCCACCTCCGCGACGGACACCGCGTCGAAACCCTTCTCCAGGAAGAGCGCGATGGCCGCGTCCGACAGGGCCTGCCGGGTCCGCGCCTTCTTCCGCTCGCGAAGACCGGCCGGGCTGGTCACACCGTCCTCCGCCACCGGGCGCCTCCTTCGTAGGACGCCATCCTAGGGCGCCCGCCCGACGGCCCCGGGCCTCAGAAGACGTCGGGCGAGAAGGGCCGCAGCGGGGTGCGGAACAACAGGTCGGCGCGGGCGGCCGCGCCCGGCGTCAGCTCCTCCACGCGCCCGAGCCGGGACAGCCGTACGGCCGACTCGTCGCCGAACGCGAGCGTGCCCACCTCCGCGACGTCCAGGGCGAGATCGGCCGACCCGGTCGTACGGACACAGGCCGCGCCCGCCGGGGAGGCGTCGAGCCGGAAGCGCCCGCCGGCGAGCCCGTCGGCGTCCCGCACCTCCAGAACCAGGCTTTCCCCCACCGGATACGTCCGGCCCTCCAGGACCCGGACCACGTCCAGGACCCGGACCCACAGCATGTCCGCGTACGTCAGCATCCTGGCCGCGCGCGGGTCGGGCAGCAGCAGCGGCAGCAGGTCGTCGGGCGCCCGGTAACCGGAGCGGACCGAGGCGATCCAGTCGATCGAGCAGAGGTAGTGCCACAGGGCGCGCTCGGCGGCCGGGGTGACGGCGATGAGGTCCCGCACGGTCGCCGTGTTCACCGGGCGCTTCGCGTCGTCCCACCTGTCGTCGGCGGTGTACGCGACGTACCCCTCGACCTCGCCGGCCTCCGACCGGTACACGGCGTAGTACGGCTCCCGCCACGGGTCGCTCTGGTGGCCGAGCCCGGTGCTCCTCTCCCAGCGGTTCTTGTCGCGGTCCGTGACCCCGGCGCGGACACCCGCCAGCCGGCGGTACACCTCGGGGCCCACCCTGCGGATCTCGTCGCCGTCCGTCAGATCGATCCGGCCGCCGCCCTCCGGGCGGCCCGAGCGGCGCGGGTCGAGACCGGCCCGGTTCACGTCGACGCTCCACTCGGCGGCCCAGCTCGCCGGACCGAAACCGAACCGCCCGTAGATCGGGTACTCGGCGGCGATCAGCGTCGCGATCGCGTCGCCCCGCTCCTTCGCGGCGGCGAGGTCCGCGGCCATCATCCGGCTGAGCAGCCCGCGCCTGCGGTGCGTCGGCGAGACCGTGACCTGGGTGATCGCGTCGGCGGTCAGACTGCCCCCGCCGACCGTGCTGACCTCCTGGCGGAAGGACCGGAAGGTGGCGACGACCCGGTCCCGGTCGAAGGCGCCGAGCGTCCGCGCCAGGTCCGTGCGGGCCAGCCGGTCCGCGGCCTCCTCGTCGGAGACGACCGGGACCTTCAGGAACCCGGTGCGCAGCGCCCGCTGCCAGTCGTGGAACTCGGACTCCGTCACCGCGCGCACGTCGACACTCATCCCCCGACCCTACGCACGGCGCGACCGGCCCCGCACCCGACTTTTCCGGGCCCGGTCAGGCCGGCCTTTCCGCCCGGTCGGGCCGGACTCTCCGCTCCCATCGGGCCGGACTTTCCGCCCGGTCAGGCCAGACTTTCCGCTCCCATCGGGCCGGGCTTTCCGCCCGGTCAGGCCAGACTTTCCGCTCCCATCGGGCCGGACTTCCCCGTCCCCGTCAGGCCAGCAGGTCGTCGACCTGGGCCTCGCCCTCCCGGTAGCGGCGGGCGATCTCCGCGCTGCAGTCGTCGGCGGTCCGCTGGAGGTGCTGCCGGCGCCGCGAGACCTGCTGCTCGTACCCCGCGAGCCTGCCCATCGCCGCGTGCAGCTCGTCGTCCGTCCGGGCCGTCAGGTCCGACAGCTCGACCTCCGACAGCATCTCGGTCGCCAGCCGCCGGTACTCCTCGCCGCGCGGGGTCGACAGCGTCACGTGCCGTGCCGAGCTGCGGTGCCGCGAGGGCACGTCGGCGAGGATCTCGGAGAGCCGGTCGAGGACCGGGGCCTCCGGATCGGTCCGTCGCGCCAGCTCGGCCCGCAGGATGTCGATCCGGCCCTGGAGCATCCGGCGCACATAGCTCAGGTCGGCCTCGTCGCTCTGCGCGTCCCGGCGCAGCGCCCGCAGCTCCGGCAGCCGCAGGGCGCCGAGGTCGGGCTGCGCCCGGTCCGCCGGGTCGGCGGACCGCTGCACGGGTGGGCGCGTCGCGGGTCCTCCGCCCGGCCCCCCGCCCCGGGCTCCGGAGCGGGTCAGCGGTACGGGACCGGACGGCGTCGGCCCGGTGCCAGGTGCACTCATGAGAATCGTCCCCTCGACCGGTGCGGTCGGCCGCACCGCCTCCACGCATGGTGCCACCCTGTACGCGCGCGTGCAGGCGCTCTGCACCCGTTCGGCCCCTCGTCCTTCGGCCCGCGGCCCGCTCGGTAGGTTGGTGCGCATGCGAGCAGTGGTGCAGAGGGTCGACGGCGCGAGCGTCGTCGTCGCAGGGGAGACCGTCGGAGAGATCACCGGCGAAGGGCTGTGCGTCCTGGTCGGGGTGACCCACGACGACACCCCGGAGAAGGCCGCCCAATTGGCCAGAAAGCTCTGGTCCGTCCGGGTGCTGAACGACGAGAAGTCGTGCTCCGACGTGAACGCGCCGCTGCTCGTCGTCTCCCAGTTCACCCTCTACGGAGACGCCCGCAAGGGCCGCCGCCCCACCTGGAACGCCGCGGCCCCCGGCCCGGTCGCCGAACCCCTCGTCGACGAGGTCGTCGCCCAGCTCCGCAACCTGGGCGCCCACGTGGAGACGGGCCGCTTCGGAGCGAAGATGCGTGTCTCCCTCACGAACGACGGCCCGTTCACGGTGCTGCTGGAGGTGTGATCAGGGCTCGACGACCGTCTCCTGCGCGGCGGCCGTCGTCCCGGCGACCAGCGGAGCGTCCACCGGCACGTTCCGCTTCACCAGGGCCAGGGCGATCGGCCCGAGCTCGTGGTGACGGACAGCGGTCGTCACGAAACCGAGCTGACGGCCCTCCTCGCCGTCGGACGCGAGCCGGAGCGGGGTGCCGTGGGCGGGCAGCAGGACCTCGCTGCCGTCCAGGTGCAGGAAGACCAGGCGGCGCGGCGGCTTCCCCAGGTTCTGCACCCGGGCGACGGTCTCCTGCCCCCGGTAGCAGCCCTTCTGGAGGTGGACGGCGCTGCCGATGAGGCCGACCTCGTGCGGGATGGTCCGGTGGTCGGTCTCGAAGCCGAGCCGCGGCCGGTGCGCCTCGACCCGCAGCGCCTCGTACGCGAGGATCCCGGCGGCCGGCCCGTGCGAGGCCGCGAAGGACTCCAGGTCGGCGCGGGGCAGGAACAGATCGCGGCCGTGCGGGGTCTCCCGTACGACGACGCCCTCGGGCACCTCGGCGATGGAGCCGGCCGGGAGGTGGACGACGGCGAAGTCCTCGGTCCGGTCGGCGACCTCCACCCGGTAGAAGAACTTCATCGACTCCAGGTACGCGAGAAGCTCCTCGCGCGTCCCCGGCTCGACGTGCGCCCACACCGTCTCGCCGTCGTCGACGAGGTACAGGGCGTGCTCGATGTGCCCGTTCGCGGAAAGGATCAACGCCTCGGTCGCCTGCCCCGGCGGCAGCTCGGTCATGTGCTGGGTGACGAGCAGGTGCAGCCAGCTCAGCCGGTCGTCGCCGGAGACGGCGACGACTCCCCGGTGCGAGAGGTCGACGAAGCCGTTGCCTTCGGCGAGGGCGCGCTGCTCGCGGAACAGGTCGCCGTAGTGGGCGGCGACACCTTCGTCGCGGCCTTCGGCCGGGACGGCGCCGGGCAGGGACAACAGGGGGCTCTTCATGGAATAGAGCCTACGACTCGGCGGCAGCATCCTTGTTCGAACAGTCCCGGCACCGGCCGAAGATCGCGAAGTGCTTCATGTCCGTCTCGAACCCGAAGGTCTCGCGGAGCTTCCCGGTGAACTCGGCGGCCACCTCGACGTCCGCCTCGATCACCTCGGAGCAGTCCCGGCAGACCAGGTGCAGATGGTGGTGCCGGTCGGCGAGGTGGTACGTCGGGGCCCCGTGCCCCAGATGCGCGTGACTGACGAGACCCAGCTCCTCCAGGAGCTCCAGGGTCCGGTACACGGTGGAGATGTTCACCCCGGAGGCCGTCCTGCGGACCTCGCCGAGGATGTCGTCCGGGGTCGCGTGCTCCAGCTTGTCCACGGCTTCCAGGACGAGCTGGCGCTGCGGCGTCAGCCGATAGCCGCGCTGCCTCAGGTCGCTCTTCCAGTCGGTGCTCACCACGCCCCCAGTTTGACATCCTCCGCCCTTGAACGGGGCGGAGTCCCTTCTCAGGCCGCATGCGGCCTGAAGGGTGGTTGACGCTTCACAGACCGGGTACCCCCGAGGTCTCCACGTCCTGACACCGCCTGCCCGGCGGCGTGATCGATGTTGCGTCCCGCATTGGTGTCCGCGTTGGCCTCGAACCCGCAGCCGGGGTTCTTGCACACGAAGCGGGCCTGGGTCTCCCGGCTGCCCGGGGTGACGCAGCCGCAGGCGGAGCAGCGGCGGGAGGTGTTTCGGGCAAGGACCTTGACCACGATGCCACCGCGCTCAGCGGCCTTGTACTCCAGCATCGTCACAGTCCGGCCCCACGCCTCTGCGGTGATCGCCCGGTTGAGCCCGGCCTTCTGGCAGACGTTCCGGCCGGGGGCTCCCACGGTTCCCCGGGCGGACTTGACCATGCTGACGATCTGCAAGTCCTCCACCCCGATGCGAGAGAACATCTCGGCGAGCCCGGTGGTGGTCTTGTGCTGCCAGTCGACGGCTCGGCGCTTGGCTGTTGCGCGGAGCTGGGCGATCTGGTTGTACGTGCGCGTCAGGCGACGCGAGTCCCTCTCTCCGGGCTTGCGAGCCCGGCGCCTCCGCTCTCTGGCCTTCTCCAGTCGGCGCAGCCGCTTCGTCTCACCCTCGGTGAGCCAGGGGTCGTGTTCGCGGAAGGTGCCGTCGGACAGGGCGAGGGGCTTGGCGATGCCCCGGTCGATGCCCACGCTCGGGCCGGTGTGCGCTGCTGGTTCGGGCACCTCGGTCTGGACGCGGAAGACGACGTACCAGCCATCGGCCTCCTTCACCAGCCGGGCCCCGGAGACCCGGTTGCCCTTGTCGGCGCGACTGCCGACGGGGAGGTCCCTGGTCCAGCGGAACAGCATGTGCCCGATCTTCGGCGCCCACATTCGACCCCACCGCTTGTTCAGGCGCACGATCTGGAGATCGCGGCCCTGCGGGATGTCGACGGCCATGCGCGAGCGGAAACGGCCCTTGAAGGTCGGGGCCTGGGCCCGGCCCTCCCAGCAGTTCCTCCACGCCTGAAAGTACGTCTTCAGTACGGCCTGCGCCGCCTGCGCGGGCAGGACACCGAGCCAGGGAAGATCCTTGCGCCCCTGCCGGATCACCGCATCTGCGGCGGCAAGGCTGCGGCGCTCTTTGGGGAGCATCGTCCACCAGTCGTGCACGAGGTTCCACAGGGCACGGGCGGCATGTCCCTGATCCTCCGCCGCCGACGCCTGACTCGGGGCGAGGCAGAGCCGGGCCTTGTGACCACGGTGACGCTTCAACACCCCTCCCAACCCCGCCCAATGCCAATAAGGCATCGGCCGGAGCGCCCGCCGACATCATCTACGACGCTACTTGGTCACCCCGAACGTAGATCCTCAATGACGGAGCTCTTCGCATACTGGCTGCAATCCGCACATTCATGCGGCTTTCTGCCATCAGTTCAGCGCCGAGTGATCGCCGATGCCAACGTTCCACCAAACACAGTCGGGCGCGTGAAGGGCGTCTCGGGTAGGTACGCCGAGGGCCCACCGGCGGTGATCGGCAGGCCCTCGGAAAGAGTGTGTCTAACGGAAGAAGGCGATGCCGTCGTCCGGCATGTCGGGCAGGTTGCGGGCCATCTCCGCGACCTCCTCCGGCGTGACGACCTTCTTCAGGTGCGCCGACATGTACGGGCGGAGCGGGACCTCGGGGGTCGCCTTCTCGCCGACCCACATCAGGTCGCTCTTCACGTAGCCGTAGAGGCGCTTGCCGCCGCTGTACGCGTCCGAGGCCGCGGTCCGGGCGACGGCGTCCGTCGCCAGGTCGATCTGCGGCTTCTGGTCGGCGAGCTCGCCGTACCAGATCTCGACGATGCCCTGGTCACGGACCATGACGACCTCGACCTTGCGGTCCTTGTCGATGCGCCAGTAGCCGCTCTCGCTCTCCAGCGGACGGACCTTGTTGCCGTCGTTGTCCAGGACCCACGAGTGCGAGTGGTACTCGAGGAAGTCCCGGCCGTCGTGACTGAAGGTCACGGACTGGCCGAAGTTGCACTTCTCGGCGCCGGGGAAGTCGGAGACGCCCGCACCCTCCCACGTACCGAGCAGGAACGCGAGGGGGACGAGGTCCGGGTTGAGGTCGGACGGGATCTCGATCATGAGCAGCTCTGGCGTTCTCTAGAGGTGGTTACCGCTGGCCCTGGTACAGCTTCTTCACGGTCAGGCCGGTGAAGGCGATCACGCCGACGGCGACCAGGACCAGGAGGATTTCGAAGAAAACGATCACGGGGTGCTCCTCGACTGAGCGGTGAAGGCGGAACGGGCCGGACCCCAGCTTAGTGGGCGGGGGTCCGGCCCACTCGGTGAGGTGGGTCTCGCGGACGATCAGCCGAGGAGCTGCGCCTGGAGGGCGACCGTCTGCTGGAACGGCACCGCCGGCGCCCCGCCCTTGCGGGTCTGGGTGACCACCGCGAGGGTGTCCCCGGCCTGGATGTAGGCCCAGCGGGTCTGCTCGGGGCCGTAGGGCTTCTTCTCCTCGTAGGAGTAGACGGAGAGGTACGGCATGTCGACGCCCTGGGACTCCGTGTCGATCTCCGCCGCCTCGACCCCGTCGGGCAGCCGGCCCTCGCGGATGACCTCGCCCGTGATCTCGTTCTTGAAGTCGTCCTTGAAGTCCTCCGAGAACGCCACCGACGAGAACCGCAGCAGGTGGATCCGGGTGGTCGTGCCGTCCGGCATGGTCCAGCCGCGGGCGGCGACGTGCCGGAACGCGGAGTCGGCCAGCTCCTCCTTCAGCTCGCCCCGGTCCTTCTCCTTCATCAGCGCCAGGTAGGAGTCGATCCCGACCCAGCCGCCGTCGAGCTTCGGGTCGACCGTGGCGCCCGCAGGGGCGGGCAGCAGGAGCTTCCGCAGGTCGGCGTGGTGGATCTCGCCCTCGTTGCCGACGGTGAACGGCCGGAGGGCACCCTCGGGCAGCGCCGGGAGGGAGAGCTTCGGGTACGCCCAGCGGCCGTCGGACTCGGTCGCGAGCCCCGGCACGTCGGTGCGCTCCATGGCCGTGATCCCCATGGCCGTACCGGTCCCGACGGCGCCGCAGACGAGCACGGCGGCGGTCCAGCGGGCGATGCCCCGGAGCAGGGGCTTCCGGGACTTCTTCGGCTCGGCCGGCGCGGCCTCGGCCTGCGGCGCGGAGGCCGGCTCGGCCGCCTCCCGCGCGGGGACGGGCGTCTCGGTCTGCGTCTGCTCGGTCATATGTACTCCCCCGGGGATGCGATGTGGTCGAGCTGCTGCGTCAGCAGCTCCGCCACGCCCGCCTTGTCGAACGGCTTGGCGCCCGCCGCCCTCATCGTGACGAGGACCTCGGAGTCGTACGCGAGGCAGACCATCTGCTCCAGCGCCGCGGCCCGCTCCTCCTCGTCCGACGGGTCGACCGTGGGCGCCATGTAGCAGACGGCGTTCCGGTGGCCCTTCACCCGGGGACCCTTCGGGAACTCCAGGACGTCCATGACCTCCTTGCGGATCCGGTAGCTCGCCTTGATCTGCTTCTTGTCCTTCATCCGCGCGAGCTCGAACGTGACGACGACGTCGTCCGTCCGGTCGGCGAAGGAGCGGACCCCGACGCCCTCGATGCCGAGCTCGTCGACGTCCTTCTCGAACGCGCGGCGCTTCTTCCCGGACAGCCCCTCGCCCGCCTGCTTCATCAGCGCGGTGGCCTCGGCGGCGCCGAGCTCGCCGTCGTTCCCGTACAGCTCCGCGTCGGGGCCGAACTTGTACCCGACCGGCAGAGGCAGCAGCAGCTTGCTCAGGGGCGTGTCGGCCTTGCCGCGCGCCAGGGCGGCGGCCGGGTCCTCGTTCTTGCCGGTCTCCTCCGCCGTCTCCCACAGTTGTGTCGGCGCGGTGCGGTCGGCCGAGGAGACGGTGACGGCGGTGTACGTGACGCCGCCGCCGATCAGGCCGAGGACGAGCACGGAGGGCAGGACGACGCCGAGCAGGATCCGCCGGGCACCCCGCTTCTTCGGCTTCTGATCCACCACGGGCTCGGTCACGTCGTTCCGGTCCTCACTCACAGGCGCCCCAGCTGTCGCTCGGCCAGCGAACGGATCTCCTTCTCGGAGATCTTCTTCGTGTCGAACATGAAGATCTCGACCGCGATGTCACCGCGGTGGAAGTAGGCCCTGGCCCTGTAGGAGTCCAGGTAGCCGGCCTTCCGCTCGACGGGGAAGAGGTAGTAGCGGCCCTCGGACGAGCCCTTGAGCTTCTTGCCGTCGTTGCCGGCGTACTCCTCGTCCGGCATGTAGTCCTGCTGGCCCTCGATGTAATCCTGCGCACCGAGGAAGCCGTTCGCGCGGTACTGGACCAGCCGGATCTCGACCCGCTTGTGCTCGCCGGTCGTCCAGGACTCGGCCGCGACCCGGCGGAGGCCCAGGTCCAACTGGTGGTCGAGGGCGTCACCGGGCCTGTCGAACTCCGAGGCGTACGCGTACACCGACATCCAGCCCTTGATGATGCCGCTGCGGAAATCGTCACTCCTCGCACCGGCCGGCCTCGGCAGCAGCAGCTTCCGCAGGTCGCCCTGCGCCTTCGCCTGGCGGTCCTCCTTCGCCGACAGCGGCTCCGGCTCCTGGCCCTTCGGGAGCGGCTTCGCCGGGTACGCGAGGCCCGGCTGGTTCAGCGGCGGCAGCGCGGTCGGCTCGCGGTCGGCCTGGATGCCGTAGCCGACGGCGGTGCCGCCGACGAGGCCGATGACGGCGGCGACGGCGATCAGCCCGGCGGTGCGGAGACCTCGGCGACGCGGACGCTGGACCGGAGGTGCGGGTTCCGTGACCGTCTCCGGCTCGGGCGGTGCCGTCGTATCCGCATTTTGGATACCTTCTTCGATGCTCAAGAGCTCCCCCCACAGGACCTGAAGCGCGGATTCCGTCACCCGCGCACACAGCTGACCCGTGAGGGGCGCATGAGGTTGCAGTGCCGCGCATTACAGTTCGGCATATGGCGAAGAAGCTCGTGATCAAGGTGACCGCAGGGGCCGACGCCCCCGAACGCTGCTCCCAGGCCTTCACGGTGGCCGCCGTCGCCGTCGCCAGCGGAGTCGAGGTCTCGCTCTGGCTGACCGGCGAGTCCTCCTGGTTCGCCCTCCCGGGCCGTGCGGCGGAGTTCGAGCTCCCGCACGCGGCGCCGCTGCCGGACCTGATCGACTCGATCCTGTCGGCCGGGCGCATCACGCTCTGCACGCAGTGCGCGGCCCGCCGCGAGATCACGGAGAAGGACGTCCTGGACGGCGTCCGCATCGCCGGCGCGCAGGTCTTCGTCCAGGAGGCGATGTCCGACGAGACGCAGGCGCTCGTCTACTGATCCCGCCCGCTCAGGGCCCCCGGCGCTTCTTGCCGTCCAGCTCGTCCCACCACTCGTCCGACTTCGGGTCCCATCCCCGACGCGCCCCTCGCACCGCTCGGCCCCGGGGGCCTCACGGGCTTCGAGACGCTGCGCCGGCCTCCGCCCGGCGACTCCGGCGTGCCCGCCCGCTCAGGGCCCCCGGCGCTTCTTGCCGTCCAGCTCGTCCCACCACTCGTCCGACTTCGGGTCCCCGGAAGGATCGTCCCACCAGCGGTCGTCCGGGCCCCGGCGGTTCGCGACCATCGCGGCGATCGGGGGGATGACCATGGCGACGACGCACATGCCGATGGCGACCGGCATGGAGAACAGGCGCACGACGGCCCAGGCGCCCACGAAAAGCACCAGGCAGACGCCCATCATCCAGAAGTAGACGCGCCGACGTCGTGCGATCACACCTTCAGCGTACGACCGGAACAGAACAGACCGGAGGGCCGTGCCTCAGGTCCTGGAATGGCGTCCAACCCCCCAGGAGGCACGGCCCTCCGGCCGGTAAGTGAGGCCTCGCGCTGCGCCGGTTCCGGCGGCCGGAGGCCGGCGCAGCGGCTCGAAGCCCGTGAGGCGCCCCGCGCCGAGCGGTGCGAGAGGCGCGTCGAGAAATCAGACCGCGATGGCCACGTCCGTCAGGCTGCCGGCCTCGGTGACGACGACCTTGCGGTCGGCCTGGGCACCGGGGACCAGGGCGCGGAGGGTCCACTCGCCGGCCGCCGCGTAGAAGCGGAACTGGCCGGTGGCCGAGGTCGGGACCTCGGCGGTGAACTCGCCGGAGCCGTCGAGGAGGCGCACGTAACCGGTGACGGGCTCGCCGTCCTTGGTCACCTGGCCCTGGATGGCCGTCTCACCGGGCTTGAGCGTGCTGACGTCGGGGCCGCCGACCTGAGCTCCACACATGTTCTCTGTCCTGTCCTAGAGGTTTCGGGGGTCGCGCGACCGATTACTTGTTGGCGCCGAGCTCGATCGGCACGCCGACGAGGGAGCCGTACTCGGTCCAGGAGCCGTCGTAGTTCTTGACGTTCGGGACCTCGAGCAGCTCGTGCAGGACGAACCAGGTGAGCGCGGAGCGCTCGCCGATGCGGCAGTAGGCGATGGTGTCCTTCGCCAGGTCGACCTGCTCGGCCTCGTAGAGGGCCTTGAGCTCGTCGTCCGACTTGAACGTGCCGTCGTCGTTGGCGTTCTTCGACCACGGGATGTTGCGGGCGCTGGGCACGTGGCCGGGGCGCTGCGACTGCTCCTGCGGGAGGTGCGCCGGGGCGAGCAGCTTGCCGGAGAACTCGTCGGGCGAGCGGACGTCGACCAGGTTCTGGGCGCCGATCGCGGCCACGACGTCGTCGCGGAAGGCGCGGATCGAGGCGTCCTGGGCCTTGGCCTTGTACTCGGTGGCCGGGCGGGTCGGGACCTCGGCGACGAGGTCGCGGGAGTCGAGCTCCCACTTCTTGCGGCCGCCGTCGAGGAGCTTGACGTCCTGGTGGCCGTAGAGCTTGAAGTACCAGTAGGCGTAGGAGGCGAACCAGTTGTTGTTGCCGCCGTAGAGGACGACCGTGGTGTCGTTCGCGATGCCCTTGGCCGAGAGGAGCTTCTCGAAGCCCTCCTGGTCGATGAAGTCGCGGCGGACCGGGTCCTGCAGGTCCTTCGTCCAGTCGATGCGGATGGCGTTGCGGATGTGGTTCTTCTCGTAGGCCGAGGTGTCCTCGTCGACCTCGACGATGGCGACCTGCGGGTTGTCGAGGTTGGCCTCGACCCAGTCCGCGTCGACCAGGACGTCGCTGCGAGCCATGCTGTTCTCCTCCGGGGCAGTGTGCGGGGGTGTGCTGCGGTGGTGCGGGTGTGTGGTGCGGTACGCGTCGTCGCGTGCGTACGGACAGCGGACGTGCGTACGGCTCTGCACAGGGGCGGCCCGAGGTCGGTCAACGGGCCTGGGGGATACGGGAGTTGGCGTCCCGCTCAGACTGAGCGACAGAGCATGGCGGCGACGCGGCACAGGTCTACTGCCCGCCGCTTCGTGAGATCCGCCTGTCGCTTCATGCCCTCGATCGTAGGGACGGACAGGTGGCCGTGTCACCGGTGTGTCGTATTTTGAGACGCGATCGTCCGAGATACGAGACGTGATCACGGTACGAGTCGGCTCCGGACGCCTCCGCGCCGAGGCGTCCGCTTCGCCTTCTGCGGATCGGACGGACCCGTCTCAGCATGTGACCAAGGGGGCCGTCCGGGCCCCCGTCAGCCCGCCAGAGCGACGTCCTTGCCGGTCACGGTGACCGCCAGACCGTCGGGGCGCGGCTCGACCTTCTCCACCTTCATGCCGGCGATCACGCCGATCGGGCGCTCGAAGTCGGTGCGCGCGCGGACCAGGTCCTCCACGCCCGGAATGCCAGCGCCCGGCACCTCGTCGGCGCGGACCCGGATGGTGTCGCCGTTCACGACGGTCACCGTGGACAGGACCGAACGGGTCAGGCTGCGGCCCAGGATGTTCACGCTGCCGGTGACCTTCACCTTGCCGTTCCCGCCGTAGGCGACGGTGGCCTCGCGGTCGGAGGCGGCGGTGAGGTCCGCGTACGAGATGAGGGCCGTGCCGCTCGCCGAGCCCGCCTTCGCGCCCGCCCAGTCGCCGGTCACGGTCACGTCCCGCAGGGCGACGGTGAGCTCGTCGACCCGGATGTCCTTGTCGCCGGCCTTCGCCCGCACGCCGGTCGCCCGCACGTCGACCTCGTCGAACCGCTTGTCCGCGACCTGGGTGAGGAACGGGAAGCCCTTGATGTCGACCTCGATCGAGTCGCTGGTCGAGGCCGAGAGCTTCACCCGGCTCGACGCCTCCGACTCGGCGTACGCCACGGCCAGCCGGTCGATCCCCACGAGGATCCCGCCCAGCACGACGGCCACGATCAACAGAATCCGCAGTGCTCGCATGGGCTTCGCGTCCCCCCGTAATGGTTCCCGTAAAAGTTCCGGCCCCCCGACACAAGATCGACGTGTCAGGGGGCCGGTTGGTTCCCGCGGCCAGGACGGGCCGCAGGTCAGACCAGGGCGCGGCCCAGCAGGTAGACGGCGGGCGCGGCGGCGGTGAGCGGCAGCGCGACGCCCGCGGTCATGTGGACGAAGCGCGACGGGTAGTCGTAGCTGGCCACCCGCAGGCCGACCAGCGCGCAGACCCCGGCGCCGAGGCCGAGCAGCGCCCCGGAGGTGCCCAGGTCGGTGAGGCCGCCGGCCGCGATCCCGGCGCCCGCCGAGGCGAGCAGGGCGGCCACCAGGGAGACCGGTCCGGGCAGCGGCAGCGCCCGGGCGAGGACGGCGGCGGCGACCGCGGTCCCGCCGACGACCACGGCGTCCGGGGCGGCGCCGAGGTGCCCGGTGGCGACGACGGTCAGGGCGGCGGAGGCGATGGTGGCCATCAGGCCGTACATGCGCTCGTCCGGGTCGGCGTGGCTGCGCAGCTGGAGGACGAGGCAGAGCAGCACCCAGACGCCGAGGGTGCCCAGGATCGCGGCGGCCGCGTGCTCCCGGCCGGTGACGAGCAGGGCGGCGTCGGCGACGAGGCCGCCGAGGAAGGCGAGGGCGATGCCCTGCCGGGCGGGCCACATGCCGTTGAGCCGGAACCAGCCGGCGGCGGTGAGGCCCTGGAGCAGGACGAGCGGGACGAGGAGCCCGTACGGGCCGAGGGCGGCGCCGCCCGCGAGCAGCAGGCCGAGGACGGCGGTGAGGGCGGCGGGCCGCATCCCGGGCTCGATCACGGGCGAGCGGCCCTCGGCGCGGGCGCGCTGGGCGTCGGTGAGGCGGGTGTTCCCGGAGGTGGTGGGCGAGGAGTAGGCGGGCCCCGCTTCCGCCGCGGGGGCGGCCGGGGTCGCGGGGGCGGCCGCCGGCGCGGGCGCGGGCTCGGTGAAGGCCGCCGGCGCGGGCTCCGCGGCGGGCTCCGCGTAGTACGCGGCGGGGTTCCCCTGCGACGGGTACTGCTCGTACGGCTGCTGCTCGTACGGCTCCGGCGTCCCGTGGCTCACGGGAGCCTGGTGCTGGGCCGGGGCCTGGGCCTGGGCGGCCCGGATCTCGTCGTACGAGACGGCCGGCTGGTACGAGGTGTCCCAGGTCTGGCCCTCCCACGTCTGGGTCACGTCAGGGCTCGGCTGCCCGTTCGCGTACGGGTCGTACTGCTGACCGCCGTAGTACTGGTCGTTGCTCATTGCTCTGGGGATCACCCTCCTGCGAACGGGGGGAGCACCTCGACCGTGCCGCCCTCGGCAAGCCGTACCGTCTCATGGCTCCGGGTCCCGACGGGGTCTCCGTCGACCAGGAACGAGCACCGCTTGAGGACCTGGACGAGCTCGCCCGGGTGCTGCGCGCGGACCGCGTCGAGTGCCTCGGCCAGGGTCCCGGCGGTGTACGGCTCCTCGGCGACACCGGCGGCGGCCTTGGCCGCGGCCCAGTAGCGGATGGTTCCCGCTGCCATAGCGGCGCTCCCTTCGTTCGTGTGCGCGCCGTCCCCCATCATGAGCCATGCGCGCGTGGGCCGGGCTTCGGCTACGCCCGCGTGAGCCAGTCCCCCAGCCGGGCGAGCAGCTTCTCGTCGGCCGCGTTCTCGGCGTGGCCCATGCCCCGCTCCAGCCAGAGCTCCGCGTCGCCCGCGGCGGCCAGCATGCGCGGGTGGTCGAGCGGGAAGTACGCGTCGCGGTCGCCGTGCACGATCAGCAGGGGGGTCGGCGCGATCAGCGGGACGGCCTCCACGGGAGACAGGGGCACGGGGTCCCAGGCCCTGCTGTCGATCCGGGTGCCGAATCCGTACCTTCCGACGAGGCGGCCCGCCGGCCGGGTGACCACCCAGTGGAGGCGGCGCATCGGGGCCGTGCCCCGGTAGTACCAGCGGGCGGGCGCGGACACGGCGGCCACCGCGTCGGCGCGGCCCTCCGTCCCCCGCTCCAGGGCCGCGTGGCGCAGGACCACGGAGCCGCCCATGGAGAAGCCGAGCGTCGCCACGCGTGCGTGGCCGAGGTCACGGGCCCAGCGGACGGCGGCGGCCAGGTCGAGGACCTCCCGGTCGCCGACGGTGGAGCGGCCGCCGGAGCGGCCGTGCCCGCGGAAGGAGAAGGTGACGACGGCCGCGCCGCGCTCCGCGAGGACGCCGGCGGCGCGCCGGACGGCGGGCCGGTCGGCCGACCCGGTGAAGCCGTGGGCGAGGACCACCGCCGTATCGGTGACACTTGCCCGTGAGGGTTCGTAAACCGCCTCGATCCGGACACCGTCATCGGTACGCAGCATCGCGCGCCGGGGCATCCGGGGATGGACGGAAGTGAGCGAGGAAACATCCACCATGTGAAATCGGCCCTCTGCCTCGGAACTCATGTCGGCTATTCTGCTTCCAGAGGATCCGGGCAACGCAGCCCCCGGGTCCTTTTGTGTTTTCCGACCGTTGTTACGGGTGGATGAACAAAAGCTCTCGGGGCACGGGAGCCACACGTGAGCACACGTAGACGTCCTCGCAGGGACCGAGGAGGAACCGACGTCATGGACGAGCGAACGACGCACCACGGACCGACCACGACCTGGGTGGGTGAGGCGCGATGAGTTCACTGCTGCTCCTGACCAACGCCCTCCAGCCGTCGACCGAGGTGCTCCCCGCACTCGGCCTGCTGCTTCACAACGTCCGGGTCGCCCCGGCCGAGGGCCCCGCCCTCGTGGACACCCCCGGCGCGGACGTGATCCTCGTCGACGGCCGGCGCGACCTCCCGCAGGTGCGCTCGCTCTGCCAGCTGCTGCGCTCCACCGGGCCCGGCTGTCCGCTGATCCTGGTCGTCACGGAGGGCGGTCTCGCGGCCGTCACCGCCGACTGGGGCATCGACGACGTCCTCCTCGACACGGCGGGCCCCGCCGAGGTCGAGGCGCGCCTCCGGCTCGCGATGGGCCGCCAGCAGATCGTCTCCGACGACTCCCCGATGGAGATCCGCAACGGCGACCTGTCGGTCGACGAGGCGACGTACAGCGCGAAGCTCAAGGGCCGGGTCCTGGACCTGACCTTCAAGGAGTTCGAGCTGCTCAAGTACCTGGCCCAGCATCCGGGCCGGGTCTTCACGCGCGCCCAGCTCCTCCAGGAGGTGTGGGGGTACGACTACTTCGGCGGCACCCGTACGGTCGACGTCCACGTGCGGCGCCTTCGGGCCAAGCTCGGACCCGAGCACGAGTCGCTCATCGGCACCGTCCGGAACGTCGGCTACCGCTTCGTCGCGCCCGAGAAGGTGGAGCGGGCGGCGGAGGAGGCCCGCGCCAAGGAGGGGGCCCGGACGGGCGGCCGCGTCAAGGGCGCCACGGAGGACATCACCCTCGCGGAGGACAGGAACGTGGCGGATGCCACAGTGCGACCTGCCGGTAGGTAGGTCCCCCCGCGTAGACTTCCGCGCGTGGCCAAGGTGACGCGGGATGACGTAGCTCGACTGGCAGGTACTTCTACCGCGGTCGTGAGCTACGTCATCAACAACGGACCCCGGCCGGTCGCCCCGGCCACGCGCGAGCGTGTCCTCGCCGCCATCAAGGAGCTGGGCTACCGGCCCGACCGGGTGGCCCAGGCGATGGCCTCGCGGCGCACCGACCTCATAGGCATGATCGTCCCGGACGCGCGGCAGCCGTTCTTCGCCGAGATGGCGCACGCGGTCGAGCAGGCCGCCGCCGAGCGCGGGAAGATGGTCCTCGTCGGCAACTCCGACTACCGGACCGAGCGCGAGGTCCACTACCTGCGGGCCTTCCTCGGGATGCGGGTCTCCGGACTGATCCTGGTCAGCCAGGGCATGAGCGAGCAGGCCGCGAGCGAGATCGAGGCCTGGGACGCGCGCGTGGTGCTGCTGCACGAGCGGCCCGAGGCGATCGACGACGTGGCCGTCGTGACCGACGACATCGGCGGCGCCCAGCTCGCCACCCGGCACCTCCTGGAGCACGGCCACCCGTACGTGGCGTGCCTCGGCGGCGTCCCGAACACCCCGGCCGTCGGCGACCCGGTCGCCGACCACGTCGAGGGCTGGCGGCGCGCCATGCTGGAGGCGGGCCGCTCGACCGAGGGCCGGCTCTTCGAGGCCCCGTACAACCGGTACGACGCCTACCAGGTCGCCCTGAAGCTGCTCGCCGGCCCCGACAGGCCCCCGGCCATCTTCTGCTCCACCGACGACCAGGCCTTCGGCGTCCTGCGGGCCGCCCGTGAGCTGCGCATCGAGGTGCCGACGGAGCTGGCGGTCGCGGGCTTCGACGACGTGAAGGAGGCGGCGCTCACCGATCCGCCGCTGACCACGATCTCCTCGGACCGCCCGGCGATGGCCCGGGCGGCCGTGGACCTGGTCCTCGACGACTCGGTCCGCGTGTCCGGCTCGCGCCGGGAGCGCGTGAAGCTCTTCCCCTCGGCCCTGATCGTCCGCCGCTCCTGCGGCTGCCACGAGTAGAGCCCCGCGGGGCCCGTCCTTATACGGGACATACGGGGTTCTGTCGGGCTTCTCAGCCGCTCCTCAGACGGTTCTCATGTACGGCTCCGAGAGTCATAGCCATGACGGACTTCCAGGAGCAGCAGCCGCAGCAGCCGTACTACCCGCCGAGGCCGCCGTACGAGCCGACGCGGCCGGCGCAGGCGCCGTACGAGCAGGCGCAGGGGCCGTACGAGACGACGCGGCCGATCACCACCAAGCCAGGTACGACCATCTGGCCCTCGGGCGGTCACGTGCCGCCGCCGGCGGACCCGCCCCTCGTCGGCTCCGTCCCCGCTCCGGTCCCCTCGCCGCGCCGCCGCGCCAAGCGCGGGGTCGGGCTCATGGCGGCCGTGGCCATCGCGGCCGCGGCGGTCGGCGGCGGCACGGCGACGCTGGTGCAGCAGCTCACCTCCGACACCC
The DNA here is from genome assembly GCF_040613865.1 of Streptomyces sp. NPDC006197. Taxonomy (NCBI): domain Bacteria; kingdom Bacillati; phylum Actinomycetota; class Actinomycetes; order Kitasatosporales; family Streptomycetaceae; genus Streptomyces; species Streptomyces sp. NPDC006197. The sequence continues at coordinate 94,231 of NZ_JBEXSZ010000007.1, forward strand.
CGGCGAGCGCGTCGGCCCCCGTCGTGAGCGGCACCAACGTCTCCACCGGCACCAAGGGCACGGTCGCCGGGGTCGCCGAGGCCGTCTCCCCCTCCATCGTGGAGATCTCCGCGGCCTCGAACTCCGGCAAGTCCACCGGCTCGGGCGTGATCATCACCTCCGACGGCGAGATCGTCACCAACAACCACGTGGTCTCCGGCGCCTCCTCGGTCACCGTCCGGCTCAGCGACGGCAAGACGTACCAGGCCGAGGTCGTCGGCACGGACCCCGACAAGGACCTCGCCCTGATCAGGCTCAAGGGCGCCTCCGGGCTCAAGGCCGCCACGCTCGGCGACTCCTCGAAGACCAGGGTCGGCGACGAGGTCGTCGCGATCGGCTCCCCCGAGGGCCTGACCGGCACCGTCACCAGCGGCATCGTCTCCGCGCTCGACCGGGACGTGACCGTCGCGAAGAACGACGACGACAGTGCCGGCCAGGACCAGCAGCAGGGGCAGCAGCAGTGGGACCCGCGACAGGGCTGGCCGTTCGAGTTCGGCGGGCAGCAGTTCAACGGTGACACCGGCTCGTCGAAGACCACGTACAAGGCGATCCAGACCGACGCCTCGCTCAATCCGGGGAATTCCGGCGGCGCGTTGATCAATATGAACGGCGAGATCATCGGCATCAATTCGGCCATGTATTCGCCCAGTTCTTCGAGCGGTTCCACCGCCGGAAGCGTCGGCCTCGGATTCGCGATCCCGATCGACACGGTGAAGGCCGACCTGGACGCCCTCCGCTCGGGCGGCGACAGCTGAACGGCACACGGACGGCATGCGACGCTGACCCCATGACGGGACACCCCTTGCCGGGACAGCAGAACGAAGCCGAGCGCATCCTCATCGTCGACGACGAGCCCGCCGTGCGGGAGGCCCTGCGCCGCAGCCTCGCCTTCGAGGGGTACGCCACGCGGGACGCCGTCGACGGGCTCGACGCGCTCGCCGCGATGGAGTCGTACGCCCCCGATCTCGTCGTCCTCGACGTCCAGATGCCCCGCATGGACGGGCTGACGGCGGCCCGCCGGATCCGGGCCGCCGGCTCGACCGTGCCGATCCTGATGCTCACCGCCCGCGACACGGTCGGCGACCGGGTCACCGGCCTCGACGCCGGCGCGGACGACTACCTGGTGAAGCCCTTCGAGCTGGACGAGCTGTTCGCCCGCATCCGGGCCCTGCTCCGCCGCAGCTCCTACGCCTCGGCGTCCGCCGCCCCCGCCGAGGACGACGTCCTGGCCTTCGAGGACCTGCGGATGAACCTGGCCACGCGCGAGGTGACCCGGGGCGGGCGGACCGTGGAGCTGACGCGGACCGAGTTCACGCTCCTGGAGATGTTCCTCGCGCACCCGCGCCAGGTCCTGACCCGGGAGCAGATCCTGAAGGCCGTGTGGGGCTTCGACTTCGAGCCCAGTTCCAACTCGCTGGACGTGTACGTGATGTATCTGCGGCGCAAGACCGAGGCCGGCGGCGAGCCGCGCCTCGTCCACACCGTACGGGGCGTGGGCTACGCGCTGCGCGGAGGAGGCGGGGAGTGACGGGCCCCCTGACGGGTCTCCTGAGGAATCCGGCGGCCTGGTTCCGCTCGCGGCCGCTGCGCTCGCGGCTCGCGCTGCTCACCGCGGCCGCCGTGGCGTTCGCGGTGGCGGCCGTCTCGCTGGCCTGCTGGTTCGTGACGCGGGCGCAGCTGGAGAACGAGCTGGACTCCTCGCTGCGCAGCACCCGCCTGGACGCGAACGGCGTGCAGAGCCTGCTGGCGATGTGCCGTCAGGGCACGACGCCGCCGCCGGTGGCGGGCTCGTACACGGTGCAGGTCATCCTCGCCGACGGCGGTGTGTGCACCTCCGGCGAGGCCGCGATCCCGGTCGGCGCCGCCGACCTCGCGGTGGCCCGGAAGCAGCTGGACGACGTCCTGCACACGGTGAAGGACGACGCCGGGCGCGAGATGCGGGTCTACACCTACCAGCAGGACGGCCCCGTCGGGCTCGCGGTCTCCCTCGCCCGCCCCCTCTCCGAGATCGACAACTCGATGTCCACGCTCCGCTGGGTGCTGCTCCTGGTCTCCGGGATCGGCGTCGTCGGCGCGGGCGCGGCCGGCCTGTGGGTCGCGCGGACCGGCCTCGAACCGGTGAACCGGCTGACCGGCGCGGTCGAGCACGTCGCCGCGACCGAGGACCTGACCGTCCGCATCCCGGTGGAGGGCGAGGACGAGATCGCCCGCCTGTCGCGGTCCTTCAACGCGATGACGGCGGCGCTCGCGAGCTCCCGGGACCGGCAGGCGCAGCTCATCGCGGACGCGGGCCACGAACTGCGGACGCCCCTCACGTCCCTCCGTACGAACGTGGAACTCCTCGCGCGCAGCGAGGAGACCGGCCGGGCGATCCCGCCGGAGGACCGCCGGGCCCTGATGGCCTCGGTGAAGGCGCAGATGACGGAGCTGGCCGCGCTGATCGGCGACCTCCAGGAGCTGGCCCGCCCGGACGCCGTGCAGCCGGGGCCCCTCGAAGTGGTGCCGCTCCACACGATCCTGCGGACGGCCCTGGACCGGGCGCGGCTGCGCGGCCCGGAGCTGTCCTTCGTCACGGACCTCGCGCCCTGGTACGTACGGGCCGAGGCGCCGGCCCTCGAACGGGCCCTCGTGAACGTCCTGGACAACGCGGTGAAGTTCTCGCCGCCCCGGGGCACGGTCGAGGTGACCCTGATGCGGGGCGAGCTGACCGTCCGCGACCACGGGCCCGGCATCGCCCCGGACGAGCTCCCGCACGTCTTCGACCGCTTCTGGCGCTCCCCGTCGGCCCGCAGCCTGCCGGGCTCGGGCCTGGGCCTGTCGATCGTGGCCCGTACGGTGCAGCAGGCGGGCGGCACGGTGTCGCTGGAGCCGGCGGAGGACGGCGGCACGGTGGCGAGGCTGCGTCTGCCGGGGGCACCGACGCCGCCGCCGGAGCTCTGAAGAGCGCCTCAGTTGTGCCGGAGGAGCGCCTCCACCAGTCCCGTCCGGGTGTTGGGGAAGTCCATGGGCACGATCCCGAGGCCGACGCGCCCGGACAGTTCGGAACCGTCCAGGAAGCCGTGGACCCAGGGGTTGAGCCGGTCGGAGTTCCAGCGGGGCGGCAGATAGGCGGAGGTGCTGACGAAGTTCACGTAGAGCCGGCCGGGCTGGGCTACGGCGGCGCGGAACTGGGCCTGGATCTTGGGGTACTTGGCGTCGGGCAGGGCGTTCCAGTCGTCCTGGACGGAGAAGACGGCCGGGTCGGCCCATCTCAGCCCGGGGAGCCCGCCGTTGTCGGCGAGGAGCACCACCCGGCCGCGCGCCTCGCCGAGGAGGGGCAGTGTGTCCCCGATCCGGAAGAGGGAACGCCATCCGCGCCGGTCGAGGTAGTCGTCGAAGACGGCGCGGAAGGTGGCGTCGGACTCCTCGGAGTACTCCTGCTTGACCCGCATGAGGACGGTCTCGGAGGGGTGCGCGGCGAGGAAGTCGCGGCAGGCGACGAGGACGTCGCCGAACATCATGTTCTGGTAGGAGGCGCCGTGGTGGATGGCGAAGGACCCGCCGGTCACCCGGCACCGCACGTCCAGGAACCGGACACCGCTGTCCAGCTGCTGGGCGATGGTGGTGTTCTGGCACTCGCTCCAGGGCCCGCCGTACCGGGCTCCGGAGTCGTGCGTGCCGGGGATGGTGAGCCGCCGCAGATCGGTCCCGTCCCCGTGCGCTCCCATCCACGCGCGCGTGTCCACGGCGAAGGCGCTGGGCGCCCCGACGAACAGCGCGGCTCCGGCCCCCAGGGCCCCCATGAGTAAGCGTCGTCGCTCCATGACCCGGCACTATGACAGGTCCACAACAACACCACCAGAGCGCGTACGCGAAAGGGGGCGGCGCTCCGTCGAAACGGTCCGCCGCCCCCTCCCAGGGATCCTTCGGGGTTACTTCACGACCGTGATGCGGTCCGCCGCCGGGACCTGCAGCGGGTTGGCCGCTGAGGAGTGGCCCGCCAGGTAGGCGTTGAAGACGTCCAGGTCCGAGGCGCCGACCAGCTTGTTCGTGCCGGTGGCCAGGGCGCCGAAGCCGTCGCCGCCGCCCGCGAGGAACTCGTTCATCGCGACGCGGTAGGTCTTCGCCGGGTCGATCGCCTCGCCGTTCAGCTTGATCGTGCCGTCGACGACGCGGTCCGCGCCCGTCTTCGTCATGTCGAGCGTGTACGTGAGGCCCTTCGACACCTGAAGGATCTTGATCGAGTTCAGGTTCGAGCCGCTGACCTGCTGCTTCAGCGCGGTGATCAGGTTCGCGCCGGTCAGGTCGACCACGTTCATCATGTTGGTGAAGGGCTGCACGGTGAAGGACTCGCCGTAGGTCACCACACCGTCGCCCTCGGCGCCGGACGCCTTGTAGACGAGGTCGGAGCGGATGCCGCCCGGGTTCATCAGGGCCAGCTGCGCGCCGCCCTTGTCCGCCGGGGCCAGGCCCTCCAGCTGCGCGTCGGCGATCAGGTCACCGAGCGGCTTCTCGTACGCCGTGGAGCCGCGGCCGTTGATGTCGGCGGCGATGAAGCCCTGCGGGCGGTTCGCGACCGGGGCGGCGAGCGTGCGCCAGTCCTCGATCAGCTTCGTCATGTCGCCGGCCTTCGGCACGTCGCGCGAGACGACGTGGTTGGCGGAGGCGACCGCCGTGCGCACGATGTCCTTGGTGGCGCGGTCGTACGTCAGCGTCGTGTCCGTGTACAGCTTGCCGAACGAGGACGCCGAGGTGACCAGGCGCGGGTTGCCCGCCGGGTCCGGGACGGTGCACACGTACGCCTGGTGCGTGTGGCCGGTGACCAGCGCGTCGACCTGCGGGGAGACGTTCTTGGCGATGTCGACGATCGCGCCGGAGACGCCCTCGCCCTCACCGTCGCCGTCACCGTCGCAGTTGTAGTTGTACGAGGCGGAGGCCGGCATGCCGCCCTCGTGGACCAGGGCGACGATGGACTTGACGCCCTTGCGCTCCAGGATCTTCGTGTACTTGTTGATCGTCTCGACCTCGTCGCCGAACTTCAGGCCCTTGACGCCCTCGGCCGTGACGACGTTCGGGGTGCCCTCCAGGGTCACGCCGATGAAGCCGATCCTGACGCCGTCCTTCTCCCAGACGAAGTACGGGTCGAGCAGCGGCCTGCCGGTCTTCTCGTCCGTCACGTTCGCCGCGAGGTACGGGAAGTCGGCGCCCTCGAAGGTCTTGCCCTCGACGAAACAGCCGGCGGTCGGGTGACAGCCGCCGTTCTGCATCCGGGCCAGCTCGCGCGCGCCCTCGTCGAACTCGTGGTTGCCGACCGAGGTGACGTCCAGGTCCAGCTTGTTCAGGGCCTCGATCGTGGGCTCGTCGTGGAAGAGCCCGGACAGCAGCGGCGAGGCGCCGATCATGTCGCCGGCCGCGGCCGTGATGGAGTAACGGTTCCCCTGACGGGCCTGGCGCAGGTGCGTGGCCATGTACTCGACACCGCCGGCGTCGATCTTCTCCGTCGTGCCGTCCGGCTTGGTCCGGGTGACCTGCCCGGACGAGCCGGCCGGCGGCTCCAGGTTGCCGTGCAGGTCGTTGAAGGAGAGCAGCTGGACGTCGACCATCCGGCCCCATCCCTTGCCGTTCGTCCCCTGCCCCGCGGCGAACTGATCCCCGGCCGCCCCGGCCGACGGCATCGTGGCGACGAGCGCCCCGACGGTCGCGATCCCCGCGCCGACGGCGAGGATTCGCCGTGCCGTCTTGTTCTTCCTCGGTGTCGCTGCCATCTCTCCCCTAGTCCCCTTGCCCCGTTTCGCGGGCCTTGATCTGCTCCCCGTTGCGCGTGCAGCCTAGAGTCAACGCGCGTAGCGCAACAGGGGGGAGCTGGTTACAAGACAGTTGCCTCTTGCTGACGGGGTGTCGCCGTAGGCTCATAGCCATGACTTCCGACACGGTGCCGGCCCTCGAACCGGGACGGCAGATCCACACGTATGACGAGCTCACGCCCGAGCAGGTCCAGGACGTACTGGAGCTGCTCACGGCCGCCGACCAGGCCGACGGCATGCACGCCGTGTCCGAGCAGGGGCGGCTCTACCTGCGCCACGGCAGGCGCGAGGGCGTGCGTCACTTCCTCCTCACCGTCGGCCCCCGCCTCTACGGCTACGCCCAGCTGGAGGAGACCGACCCGATCGAGGCCCCGGCCGCCGAGCTGGTCGTCCACCCCTCCCACCGGGGCCGCGGCCACGGCCGGGCGCTCGGCACCGCCCTGCTCACCGCCTCCGGCAAGCGGCTGCGCGTCTGGGCGCACGGCGGCAAGGCGGCGGCCCGGCACCTCGCCCAGGTCCTCGGCCTGACGCTCTTCCGCGAGCTGCGCCAGCTGCGCCGCCCCCTGACGCCGCTCGACATCCCGGAGCCGGTGCTGCCCGAGGGCGTCACCGTGCGCACCTTCGTCCCCGGCCAGGACGACACGGCCTGGCTCGCCGTCAACGCCGCCGCCTTCGCGCACCACCCGGAGCAGGGCTCGCTCACGCAGCGGGACCTGGACGACCGGATGGCCGAGCCGTGGTTCGACCCGAAGGGCTTCTTCCTCGCGGAGAAGGACGGGCGGCTCATCGGCTTCCACTGGACGAAGACGCACGCCGAGGAGCAGCTCGGCGAGGTGTACGTGGTCGGCATCCTGCCGGACGCCCAGGGCGGCGGCCTCGGCAAGGCGCTGACCGCGATCGGCCTGCGGCACCTGGCGGCGCAGGGGCTGCCGACGGCGATGCTGTACGTGGACGCGGACAACACGGCGGCGGTGCGGGTCTACGAGGGGATCGGGTTCACGACGCACGAGGTGGACCTGATGTACCGCACGGAGTCGTAACGCCTGGAACGCAGGGGGCGGTTGACACCGCCCCCTTCTTTCCACCACCCTTTCACTACTTGATTAGTGAAAGGGTGGTGGAAGGGATCGTGGTCGAGTACCGCATCGACCGGCGCAGCGGCGTCGCCACCTACCTCCAGATCGTCCAGCAGACGAAGCAGGCCCTCCGGATGGGCCTCCTGGAGCCCGGCGACCGACTGCCCACCGCACGCGAGGTCGTCGAAGCGACGGCCATCAACCCCAACACGGTCCTCAAGGCCTACCGCGAGCTCGAACGCGAAGGCCTCGTCGAAGCCCGCCGCGGCCTCGGCACCTTCGTCCGCGCCACCCTCGGCACCGGCCCCGCCGACTCGCCCCTGCGAGGCGAACTCACCGACTGGGCCCGCCGGGCACGCGCCGCCGGACTGGAGCGGGAGGACGTGGCCGCGCTCTTCACATCCGTACTGAAGGAACACTTCGAGGGGGACGACCGATGACGAAGGACACCGCCCTGGAGGCACACCTCCTGGGCAAGCGATACGGGGGAAGGGGGCACGGCTGGGCCCTGAGGGAGTGCGACCTCTCCCTCCCCGCCGGCCGGATCTGCGCCCTCGTCGGCCCCAACGGCGCCGGCAAGTCCACCCTCCTCGCCCTCGCCGCCGGACTACTCCGCCCCACCGAGGGCACCATCCAGGCCCCGGCCCGCGAACACCTCGCGTACGTCGCCCAGGACAAGCCGCTCCACCCCCGGCTCTGCGTCGCCGACACCCTGCGCATGGGACGCGAACTCAACCCCGGCCGCTGGGACGACACCCTCGCCCGGCGGATCGTCGACGGCGGCGGCTTCTCCTCCGACACGCTCGTACGCCACCTCTCCGGCGGCCAGCGCACCCGCGTCGCCCTCGCGCTCGCCCTCGGCAAGCGGCCCGAACTGCTGCTCCTCGACGAGCCGATGGCCGACCTCGACCCGCTCGCCCGCCACCAGCTGATGGGCCTGCTCATGGCCGAAGCCGCCGAACACGGCACCACCGTCGTCATGTCCTCGCACATCCTCACCGAGCTGGAGGGCGCCTGCGACCACCTCCTCCTGCTCCACGGCGGCCGGGTCCGCCTCGACGGCCCCGTCGACGAACTCCTCGCCGCCCACACCCTGCTCACCGGCCCCATCGCCGACCTCGCCCCGCACACGGTCGTCGAATCCCGCACCACGGGCCGTCAGCTCACCGCCCTGGTCCGCCACGAAGGCCCCGTCGAGGGCCCCTGGGAGACCACCGCGCCCTCCCTGGAGGACCTCCTCCTCGCCCACCTCCGCACCACCGAAGGAGCCCCGGCATGAGCACCCTCGCCCTGAAGGGCCCCTACTGGGTGACGGTCCGCCAGTACCGACGGACGCTGTGGCTGGCGGTCGCGGCGGTGCTCGTGTCCCTGAGCGTGATCGGCGGACTGCGGATCTGGGACGCGCAGACGCCGGACCAGCTTCTGCAGGACGGCTACCCGATCCCCTCGGACGAGAACCGCGGCTTCAGGGTGCTCCAGTGGGCCATGGAGTACGCCGGCGGCGGCATGATCCTCCTGCCGCTCCTCGTCGGCGCCTTCGTCGCGGGCCCGCTCGTCGCCCGCGAATTCGAGTCGGGGACGTACAAGCTCTCCCTCACCCAGTCGGTGAGCCCGGCGGCCTGGCTCCGTGCCAAGCTCCTCACCACGACCTCCGCCGCCCTCCTCGCCGCCCTCGCCCTCACCGGCGTCTTCCGCATCGGCTGGGAACGGGCCGCGATCTTCGGGGGCGCCTGGGACCCGGGGCCGTACATGGCCACCGGCGTCGTCCTCTTCGCGTACCTCCTCGCCGCCGTCGCCGTGGGCGCCCTCCTCGGCCTGCTGGTCCGCCGCACCCTCGTCGCCATGGCGGCCACGGGCCTGGTCATGGGCGTGGTCCTCCTCGTCCTGGGCGCGTACCGCTGGTCCTTCCTGCCGGTGAAGACGATCACCGGCCCCGCCGGCCCCACGCTCTGGACGCCGGACAACGGCCTGATGATGGACACGGGGCTGCTCACCGCCTCCGGCGCACGCTTCGACCGGTCGGTCTGCTGGGACGAGGTGAACAGGACCCCCGGCCTGGACGGCATGGAGGACGGAGGGATGAAGCTGTTCGACCGCTGCCTCACCCGGCGCGGCGCCACCACCCAGTACGTCGACTACCACCCCTGGTCCCATTTCTGGCCCACCCAGCTCATCGAGAGCGGCATCCTCCTCGCCCTCGCCGCCCTCGCGGCCTACGCCGCCTTCCGCGTCCTGCGCGCCCGGCACCCGTAGCGCCGTCCCGGAAGACACGCGTAGAGGACACGCGTAGACATAGCGGGGGCGGGGCCCTGGCCAAGGGCCCCGCCCCCGATTCCCGTACGACACGTCCCCGTTACCGGCCATTCAGACGCGCTTGCGACGCTCACGCAATGAAGCGCTCCGTGCCCGTTCTCCCCAAGGGGAGACTTCCCTCCCCACGGCCCGCTCCGACGCGCCCGACCACCCCTTCGCGCGGAAGAATGGGGCCATGAGCCAGCAGCCCGCCGAGGTCCCGGTCCAGTCCTCCGCCACGCCGTCCGTCCCGTCGTCCGGAACGTCGTCCATCGCGCCGTCCCTCGGTTCCCTGACCGCGCACCGCGCGCACGTGGTCAACGGGACCGTCGTGACCGACATCGCCCCCGACCTGGACTCCGATCCCGACACGTACGAGGACGACAGCGACCTGCCCCAGGGGCGTTTCCTCGACCGGGAGCGCAGCTGGCTCGCGTTCAACGAGCGCGTCCTCGAACTCGCCGAGGACCCCACGACCCCCCTCCTCGAACGGGCGAACTTCCTCGCGATCTTCGCCTCGAACCTCGACGAGTTCTTCATGGTCCGCGTCGCCGGCCTGAAGCGCCGCATCGCCACCGGCGTCGCCACCCGCTCCGCCTCCGGCCTCCAGCCCCGCGAGGTCCTCGACCTCATCTGGACCCGCTCGCGCGAGCTCATGGCCCGGCACGCCGCCTGCTACCAGCAGGACGTCGCCCCGGCCCTCGCCGACGAGGGCATCCACCTGATCCGCTGGCCCGAGCTCACGGAGAAGGAGCAGGCGCGGCTCTTCACCCTCTTCCGGCAGCAGATCTTCCCGGTCCTCACCCCGCTGGCCGTGGACCCGGCCCACCCCTTCCCGTACATCTCGGGCCTGAGCCTCAACCTCGCCGTGGTCGTACGCAATCCGGTCAGCGGCCACCGCCACTTCGCGCGCGTGAAGGTGCCGCCGCTGCTCACCCGCTTCCTGGAGGCCTCCCCGCAGCGGTACGTGCCCCTGGAGGACGTCATCGCCGCGCACCTGGAGGAGCTGTTCCCCGGCATGGAGGTGCTGGCGCACCACATGTTCCGGGTGACCAGGAACGAGGACCTGGAGGTCGAGGAGGACGACACCGAGAACCTGCTCATGGCCCTGGAGAAGGAGCTCATGCGGCGCCGCTTCGGGCCGCCGGTGCGCCTGGAGGTCGAGGAGTCCATCGACCCGTACGTCCTCGACCTGCTGGTGCGCGAGCTGAAGGTCTCCGACGCCGAGGTCTATCCGCTGCCCGGCCCGCTCGACCTCACCGGCCTCTTCGGGATCGCCGGGCAGGACCGGCCCGAGCTGAAGTACCCGAAGTTCGTCGCCGGCACCCACCGGGACCTCGCCGAGGTCGAGTCGGCGTCCGCGCCCGACATATTCGCCGCGCTGCGCGAGCGGGACGTGCTCCTGCACCACCCGTACGACTCCTTCTCCACGTCCGTGCAGGCCTTCCTGGAGCAGGCCGCCGCCGACCCGGACGTCCTCGCGATCAAGCAGACGCTGTACCGGACCTCCGGCGACTCCCCGATAGTCGACGCGCTCATCGACGCCGCCGAGTCCGGCAAGCAGGTCCTCGTCCTCGTCGAGATCAAGGCCCGCTTCGACGAGCAGGCCAACATCAAGTGGGCGCGGAAGCTGGAGGAGGCCGGCTGCCACGTCGTCTACGGCCTCGTCGGCCTGAAGACCCACTGCAAGCTGTCGCTGGTCGTACGGCAGGAGGGCGAACTCCTGCGCCGCTACTCGCACGTCGGCACCGGCAACTACCACCCGAAGACGGCCCGGCTCTACGAGGACCTGGGCCTGCTCACCGCCGACCCGCAGGTCGGCGCCGACCTCTCCGACCTGTTCAACCGGCTCTCCGGCTACTCCCGCCGCGAGACGTACCGCCGCCTGCTCACCGCCCCCAAGTCCCTCCGGGACGGGCTGGTCTCCCGGATCACCAAGGAGATCGCGCACCACCGCGCCGGGCGGCCCGCGTACGTACGGATCAAGGTCAACTCGATGGTCGACGAGGCCGTCATCGACGCCTGCTACCAGGCCTCCCGGGCCGGCGTCCCCGTCGACATCTGGGTCCGCGGCATCTGCGCCGTCCGCCCCGGCGTCACCGGCCTCTCGGAGAACATCCGGGTCCGCTCGGTCCTCGGCCGCTTCCTGGAGCACTCCCGGATCTTCGCCTTCGGCAACGGCGGCGAACCCGAGGTCTGGTTCGGCAGCGCCGACATGATGCACCGCAACCTGGACCGCCGGATCGAGGCCCTCGTACGGGTCTCCGACCCGGCGCACCGGGCAGCGCTCACCCGGCTCCTGGAGACCGGGATGTCCGACACCACCTCCTCCTGGCACCTCGGCCCCGACGGGAACTGGACGCGGCACGCGACCGATCCCGAGGGCAGGCCCCTGCGGCACGTCCAGGAGATGCTCATCGACGCGCGGAGGCGCCGGCGTGCACAACCCTGACCACTCCCAGGACGTCACGGCGGGCGAGGTCCTGGCCCCCTACCTGCACGCGCGGGCCGCGGACTTCCTCCGCGGCCTGCGCCTGCACACCGAGAGCGGCTCCGACACGGCCGGAGCGGAGGAGGCCGCCCGTACGCTGCGGGGCGCGGCCCGCCGGATCGGCGGCACCCTCCACACCTTCCGGTCGCTGCTCGACACGGCCTGGGCCGACCAGCTGCGCACCGAACTCGCCTGGCTCTCCGGCACGCTGGCCCTGGAACAGGCCTGCACCTCCCGGCTCGTCCGGCTGGTGGACGCGCTGTCCCGCCTGTCGAACGGCAGCGGGCCGGTGCCGACCGCCCGGGGCGGCGAGGGGGCCGGGCTGACGGTGGGCGCCGCGCGGGCCGGCGCCCTCCTCGAACGCCAACTGACCCTGGCCAGGACCCGCGCCCACTCCGCCTCCCTCCAGGCGCTGGGCTCCGCCCGCTTCCACGCGGTCGCCGACGCCGTCGCCCTCCTCGCCTCCGAGGTGCCGCTCGGGCCGGCGGGCTCGGCCCCGGCCGTCGAGGTCATCGACGCCCCCGCCGAACTCGCCGAACGGCGCCTCCTCGACGCGGTCGCGGCACTCCCCCTCACCCGGGCGGCCCACCCGTACAACGCGGACGCCCTCGCCCTGGCGGCCGGCGAGAGCCAGGACGCGCCCTGGCACCAGACCCGGCTCCTGCTGCGCCTGCACCGGTACGCCACCGAGGCCCTGCACACCGGTGGCGAACCCGACTCCCACCTGTACGAGGCCGCCCGCGCCCTCGACCGGCACCGCGACGCGGCCGAGGCCGCGACGGCCGCCGCCACCGCCGCCCGCACCCCGCGCATCGCCCCCGCCACCGCCTACGCCCTGGGCGTCCTCCACGCCGACCAGCGCCACGAGGTGGAGGCCGCGCGCTTCGCCTTCCAGCGCGCCTGGCACAGAACGACGGCCCCGGTCCCATGAGCAGCACCCCCATCCTGGCGGCGGGCTGCGTCCTGTGGCGCCCGGCGGTTTCCGGCCACGGCATCGAGATCGCCCTGGTCCACCGGCCCAAGTGGGACGACTGGTCGCACCCGAAAGGCAAGCGGAAACGCGGCGAGACGGCGGAGGCGTGCGCGCTGCGCGAGGTCCTGGAGGAGACGGGCCGGCGCTGCGAGCTCGGCCCGCGCCTGCCGACGGTCCACTACACGGTGGACGGGCGGCCCAAGGAGGTCGCGTACTGGTCCGCCCGGGCGCTGGACGGCGGCTTCGTCCCGACGAGGGAGATCGACGCCCTCGTCTGGCTCCCCCCGTCGACGGCCCGCCACCGCCTCACCCAACCAAGAGACCGCGAACTCCTGGACGCAGCAATGACCACCGCCCACCTCTGACGCCCCCGCCCGTGTGGAACCCGCGCCCGGCGCCCACCCCGCTTCGGCGTCCTGTCCGGCAGCAACGGCTCAATGCGTGCCCACTGGGCGTCAGTCAACGACACAGCTCAACTAACGATCAGATG